>JAYTGQ010000534.1:0-12828 GCA_043733345.1 Schlesneria sp. | reverse complement strand
GGCAAAAATGGCTTCCCACGCCGCGCGGGGCGTTGCCCACGCGGTTAAACGAAGCAGTTTTGGCCGTGCGAGGTATAGCCTGTCCAACGAGTTTGCCGTGTCTCACGTAGTTCGCGACGCCGTACGCGGGAGCGTGGTTGGCCGCGTTTCGCCGTGGCTCGCACCCTTCCTCCCGACTCGAACGCCTCTTCCTATTTTCGTGAGCGACACCGTGACCTCTCCTTCCGATTCGACCGCTGACAATCAGCCCCGTCCCGGTGAACCTGTTCCGTTGAGTGAATCGGCTGCCGTCTCGAACGAGACGCCGTCTGCGGGTGATGCGCTTGGCCAGCCTGACGCGGCACTCAGTTCACAACCGGACGGAGCTGGTTCCCTCGACGAGGGACTGCCGGAATGGGAGCCGCTCACGCCGGAGTTGGTTGAGGACGAAGCGATTCGTGGCGACTTCGTGCTGCGCTGGGCGGTGGTCGGGTTGGCGCTGCTGTTCGGGTTCTCGCAGATCAGTGAGACCAAGACGCTGGTCCACATCAAGTCGGGGCAGTACCTCGCGTCGCATGGTGTGCTGCCATCTGCCAACGATGTTTTCTCTGTCACGGCGAGCGATCGTCGATGGGTCAACCTGTCGTGGCTGTTCGACCTATTTGCGGCCGGCGTTCATGCGGTGTCAGGCGGCATCGGATTGTCGATCGCGCAAGGCGTGTTGGCGGGCGTGACGTTCGGCTGTTTGGTACATGCTCATCGGTCAGGAATTCGGACGTGGTGGGGATCGATCTGCGCCGTGATGGCGTTGTTGGTCTGCTATCCGCAGATCACGATGCAGCCGGAATTGGTGACGCTCGCAGGACTGGCGGTCACGCTGTTCATCGCTTTGAATGCGGAAGAGGACTCGTCGCGCAAGTCCCTTTGGAAGCTGGTGCCGTTCATCTGGCTGTGGTCTCAGTTCGACAACCGCTCGTGGTTTGGCTGGTTGTTGTTGATGCTGTTGGCGGCGGGTGAGTCTCTGCGCAGCGGGGTGCTGGGTGACGAAGTCGCCGCCAACCGGCGTCGCGATTGGTGGCGTGTGGCCGGTGCGTCGCTGGCCGTGACTGTCATTCACCCGTTCCTGTTCGAGGCGTGGCTCGCGCCGTGGCGACTGTTCATGGTGGATTACCCCGCCTTGAGACAGGTGTTCCCCAAGCCGTCCATGCTGGAGTTGTCTTACTTCTCGATCCTGTTTCCAGCGTTCTGGGACTCGATCAGCCACAGCGCGATCGCGGCGATGTTCTTGTTCGTCGCGACGCTGGTCACGCTGTTTCTCAATCGCGAACGATTGCATCCCGGTCATTTACTGGCCGTGCTGGTCTTCAATCTGATGGCTTGCCTGACGACACACGAACTTGCTGCGGCGAGCTTGGTGAACTGCGCGATTTGCACGGTGAACGCCCAAGTGTGGTATCGCCAGCGGTTCGGTCAGGTGTACTCGGTCGATTGGCGTGAGTTGCTGTTCTCGCGCGGCGGTCGTGCGGTGACGGTCTTCAGCTTCTTCGGACTGGCTTGGCTGGTCATCAGCGGACGGATTGACGGTGCGGGAGGCAAGCGGACGGGAGTTGGCTTCGATCACAACCTCGCAATTCAAATGAGTGTCTTTGAAAATCTCGCGACTAACAGTTTGGATGACCGTCCGTTTCACTTCGCGCTGCGTCACGGAGACTTGGTGATTTGGTCCGGCCAGAAATCATTCGTCGATCAGCGGGCCGGCCTATTTGCGGGTGAGGGTGATCGAGACCTGATCGGCCTCTACAACCAGGCGCGCCGTGCCCTGCAACAGAAGCGTGAACAACTCCCCGGCAGCGGTGAGCCTTCCGTCTGGCAGGCCGTGTTCGATAAGTATCAGATCACGCACGTCATGCCGCGTTTGACGGGACCGATCCCCGCGCCCGACTACACGACATTCAGTGACCTTTTGTCATCGAATGATTGGGCGCTGACAGAACTCACCTCCGCCACGGCCGTGTTCTATCGCGACGGGACAGACGCCACGGTGTTGAAAGAATTCATCGCCAAGCGTCGCATCAATCACGTCGAACGGGCCTTTCGGACGGAAGGCTCCGTTCCCGAGACGACGCGCGAATGGGCGAAGCCTGCGACGACATATGACAACTTGTTCTCGTTGCGTCGGCCGTCACTTCCAGCCGGTGTTCAAGCCGGACAGCATCGACTGCAAATGTCCGTCTCCGGCGGCGACATCCCGCTCCCCGTGCGAGCGGGCTTGGCATTGACGGCCATTCGCGATGCGACTGCTGGTTTGCGCGACGATCCGCACGTTGCCGAAGGCTATCGCGTCTTGGGCATGTCCCATTTGATCCTCGACCGGATTGAATCGGGGATCATGTCGGAAGCCCGCGCACCGTGGTCGCCGCTCTTCCGCTATTACCAGGCGATTGCCGCATTGCAGCAGGCGGCCGCGTTGCGTCCGGATGACGTGGGCGTCCGATACGACATGCTCGCGCTGCTCGAAAAGCTGGAGCGAGCCGACTTGGCTTTGCAAACATTGCAGCAGATCAAGCAGCTTCAACCGTACCGTCCCGATTCCACGGAGCAGGAACGACAGCAGCGTGAATCACTTCTCGATCGCGAACTCGCACTCGAAGAGAGGATCTCCAAGTTGAATGAGATGACGCAGCAGGGACTCGACGCCGGGGCCGAGCGGTTGCAGGTCGCCAACGCCGCCGCCCAAAACGGGGGAGTCCTCGCCGCCATTAAAACTCTGGAAGCAGATGCCGTTTACAAAGAACAGAACATTGCGGCCAAGATGATGCTGGGACCGTGGCTGATCGAAGCGGGGCGCGTCCGTGAGGCTCACGAATCTTTGGAGGCAGTCGAGTCGATCGCGACGGCGGGCGCAGCACCCGGCTGGCGCGGCATGGTGGCCATGTCCGCCCTGTCCAACGGCGACTATCTCCGCGCGATCCGACTCTGGCGCGATCAAGCGCGAGAAACCGAAACGGCCGCCGCAGAAGCGGCCGTTCTGACACTGCCATTCCTGACGCTCAATCAATACTGGATGGCAGCCGATCAGTACCCGCTCGTTCACGCGGGGGCCGTCGTCCAAGCTCAAGAAGGAACCCTGCCCGAAGCGACCATGCTCCGCTTCCAAATCGCGATGGCTCAGTTGGAATCGGGCGATGTGAAGGGGGCGGCTCAAACGCTGAAGGCGGCGTTGGATCGCGACCCCGCTTCAACTCTCAGACCGCTGCTGCGGTTCTATCTCTTCTGCACCACTGACGAGCGCATCGACGAGCAACCATCCGAGACCGCTCCGGCAGAAGAGTTCGACTCACTGCTGGCCGATGTCGCGGAGTCACGCCCCGAGAACAAGCCTGCGACGGATCAGCCCGCCACGGCGAAACCTGCCAACGACTGAAGTCCGGCTTAGCTCTGTTAGCCGGACTTCCTTTCGAGAGGCCGCACGGAGGAGAGAAGTCCGGCTTTAGGAAAAGCCCGACTTCGAGAGTGTGAACGACGTGGGTTGGCATTCGAGGCACCGTCATGAGCAACACGCCCGCTACCGTTCCCGCCGTTCCCGCCGGATCGCATCGCGGGCGTCGCCTGTTGGTGCTGGTCGTCGCAGGCATCTTCGTGATCGGCCTCACGCTGGTCTGGAGGCACTTACCGGTACGCTCGACCCGTCGGCGTTGGGCCAGCGGGGCCAGCGGTGCCTCGGGAGGCGTTTGCCTCAACGTGGAGCGAACGTCCCGTGGTGTTACTCGGTTTGGGAGACAGCGTGACGCAGGGACTGGGCGCGTCATCCGGTTTCACGTACTTCACGCGACTCGCCAAGAACCCGCCAGACGAATTCGCGGACATGCGCGACATCTCCTTGAAAAAGGTATTGCCCAATCTCGAATCGCTCAACCTCGCGATCTCGGGAACGACCTCCATCGAGTGCGTGGACTATCAGCTCCCCAAGCTCAAGCCATACGAACCGGAGGTGTTCGGCATCGTGGTCATGACCACTGGCGGGAACGACGTGATTCACAATTACGGTCGCACGCCGCCGCGCGAAGGGGCGATGTACGGTGCGCGCGCCAGTGAGATCGGCGAATGGGTCGGAAACTTTGATCGCCGCCTCGACACGATCATCGAGCGGCTGCGTGAGACGTTCCCCGGCGGATGCCATCTGTTCGTCGCCAACATCTACGATCCGACCGACGGCGACGGAGACATCTCTCTTGCAGGGTTGCCAGACTGGCCCGAGGGTCTGCAAGTCATCGCCGCCTACAACAACAGTCTCGCCCGATTTGCGGAGCGACACGAAGAAGATGTCAGCCTGATCGACATGCGGGCCGAGTTCCTCGGTCACGGAGTTCACTGCACTCACTTCTGGCATCGCGAGTACCGACAAGCCGACCCGCATTACTGGTACTGGGACAATCTCGAAGACCCCAACGATCGCGGCTACGACGCCATTCGTCGGCTGTTCTTGATCGAGATGGCCCACACGCTGCCGGAACGATTTCGCCGCCAGTGAGGTGAATGTCGCTGATACCTCGTGGGCAAAAAACGTAGGGCAGGCGGCTCTTTCCACAGGATGTTAAACCCACCTCGCTCACTTGGCGGTTTCGTAGCGGCCATTCGATGAGAGAAAACCGAGGCTAGCGCCAACGGCTCACTGAAGATCGATTACGAAACTGCTCTAGCCCGGAGGGCGGCAGAAGGTAGCCCACGGCGTGAGCCGTGGGGAGATGTCAACCGGCTCCCATAGCCCGGAGGGCGACACGTTCAAAGTCGATCGAAGTGTCGCCCTCCGGGCTAACGTCGTCCCGGTGACGCTCAACCCACGGCTCGCGCCGTGGGCTACCTTCTGCCGCCCTCCGGGCTGAAAAGTCGGAACAGACCGCCGACATTCACTGATGAGGTCAGCGCGGTACGTTTACCAGCGCGTGGGCAACCTCACGGCGGCGGAGTGGCCGCTTGCAGCAGGACATCGACGGTTTGGAGATGACCGTCTCGGAGCAGCGTGACGCGGATCGAGTCTCCCGGCTTTGGTCCGTCGAGTGCCTTTAGCAGGTCGATCGTCGATTTGATTTTTCGACCGCCGACCTCAATGAGCACATCGCCGAGTTGGATGTTGCCTTCCTCGTCTTCGTAGGTCGGTCGAATCCCCGCCGCTGCCGCTCCGCTGTTCTTGAAGACATCTCGGACGAGTGCCCCGTCTGGAATTCCCAACCGACGCGAGCCCTGATCGTCGAACAGACGCAGGCCAGGTACGGCGTGCTCGACCCGGCCATGTTGAATCAACTCGGGCACGACTTGGTTGACGATATCGACCGGCACGGCGAACCCGATTCCCGAATACGCTCCCGATGGACTGACGAAATTTGTGTTGACGCCGATCAACCGACCGGCGCTGTCGAGTAACGGCCCGCCCGAGTTCCCCGGATTGATCGCTGCGTCAGTCTGAATCACCCCTTCAATCGGCAGCCCACCGATCGATTCGATCTCACGCCCCAACCCGCTGATGACGCCGGTCGTGAGCGTTTGATCCAAATCGAAGGGGCAGCCGATCGCGAAGACCTTTTGGCCGACCTGCAAGTTGGCCGATTCACCGATGTCAATTTTGCGGAGGCGATCGGCGGGAGCTTCAATTTTGAGGACGGCCAAATCCTTGTTCTTTTCGTATCCGACCAGCTTCGCGTCCCAAGAAGATTGGTCGGCGAGTCTCACCTTTGCGGCCTGCGCGCTTTGGATGACATGGTAGTTGGTGACGATGTGTCCGGCGTCGTCGTAGATAAACCCGGTGCCGGTCCCTTCTGGAATTTCGAGTACGTTCCTACTGAAGGGATCGCGGCGGTGCGTCAGCGTTTTGATGTGAACGACGCACGGAGACGCCTTGCGGAACAACTCGATGTTGGACTGCTCATCGGCGGCCAAGTCACCGCGCGGAGTGACGGTTCGCGGCTCGGTCGCCGCCCGCGACGAAAAGCCCGGCAACAGACCGGCGTTCCGCAGCATCAACGTCGCCACCGAGACCAGTAGTACGGCCACCAACCACGCGGGAACCGCCGTGGATGAACTCGCCGGTGTTGGCGTTCGTTCGGCGCGAACAGGTTCTCGCTCCGGTGGCAGGTCAAAGGAAAAGTCGGGCTGTTCGGGATCGCTCATGGCGCTCTCGCCTCTCCATCACGTCACTCGCGGAACGAAGACGGTGTCGTTTAACCGCGTGGGCAACGCCCCGCGCGTCACACGATGTGGAACACCGTTTCGTCATCCGACGCGCGGGGCGTTGCCCACGCGGTTAAACGAAAGCACACATCTCACACTTCCCTGCGGATTGCGTTGTCACTCGTCCAGCGACGCGGACTTCTCGGAAAGCTGTTCGACGGACTTCAAAAACCGCAGTCGAACTTTTTCAGGCAACTTGGCGAACTGAGTCATGAAGTGACCGTTCATCGCGCCGTGACAGCGTTCGATGGCGGTCGTCATGCGTTTCACTAGTTGTTCGGTGGTCGGCTCGATGCGCGACGCAGTGTCACGCGGGGGCGTGGCGGCATCTTCACGAAACGGTGCGTAGCTGCTCGATGCGTTGACGGGCGTCTCTCCCGCAGAGAGAGCAGCGGATTGACGACCATCGTTGTCGATCGTCGTGACAAAAACGTCTGGCCTACGTGGCACATCGGCGTCAAATGGCGCGGCTTCACCGACGAGCGTCAGTTCCGCCGGTGCGAGGTTGAAGTCATCCTCGTTCGCCGACTCACTGAGGTCTTCACCACGTTGAGCGCGCCGCCACGCCTTCATTTCCGCGACGCCCGCCTGAACGTCCTGCGCCCACTGAAGACACTCCGCCGCATCGTCCCAGTTGAGCGACGAATAGAAGTGAGACCACTTCAACGCGGGGTAGCTCTCGGAGACATCGCCGAACGTCTCCCACACGCGACGGCGTTGGTAGACCTGATCGGCGCTGAGTCCGACGAGGATGCCAAAGTCGGCATCGGTGCGTCCTTTGGCAAATCGCTTCGTCCACAAGGCGGCACATTCGCCGACCTCCCAATTGCAGTGGCTGAGGGCCGATTGAGCGCGCGAAATCAACGCCGATTCGCTGTCTTCGCGGACAGACTGTTTGTCATCGCGGGTAGCGGCGAGAGCCTGAACCATTCGAGTTGCATCCTGAGAAACGGAGGAGCGGGGAGAGTCTGGCCAATCAATTCAACGCCCCGTCCGTGGATGCGAGGGGCGGATCGTATCCGTGTCGAACGCCCCTCGCCACCGACGCGCGCGGGGGGAATCACGACTGTGAAGCCGCTGGAGATCAGCGGACGGTAGCGGCGGATTCTCCGTGGAGAATTGCCCCACCGTCCGAATCGTCAACTCGGGTGCAGTCGTCACTGCCACTTTCAGATCAGCTCAAACTGCGAGACATCGACAGTACGCTCTGTTAGATTCAGACTCCTCAGTCAATCCCTCCGAGGAGTTCTCAATGAGACCATTGGCAATCTTGCTTGTCGTCGTGAGTTGTCTTGCGCCGGGGTGGACTGCTGCATCCGAGCCGATTGCTGCCGACGAACGAGCTGCCGCCGAGTTCTTCGAGAAGAAGATTCGTCCCCTGCTGGTGAAGCACTGCTACGAGTGTCACGCCCACGATAAGGCGGGCGACAGCGGGAACTTTGCGGTTGACTCGCGGGCCGGCCTGCTGAAGGGAGGTGATCGCGGGCCGGTTCTTGCGGCGGGCAAACCGGAAGTGAGCCTGTTCCTGAGAGCGATCAAGTACGGCGATCCCAAGTTGCAGATGCCTCCCGAGGGAAAGCTGCCTGACGCGGAGATTGAACTGCTCGCCAATTGGATTACTGGCGGAGCCTTCGTGCCCGAGTACGGAGTCGCGGCGCAGTCGAGGGGCCGCGAGATTGACTGGCCGAGTGCGCGCCAGTTCTGGTCGTTCCGGCCGTTGGAGCGAGTCGCGATTCCGGAAACGCGGAGTGCCAGTTGTGACAGTCCCCTAGACTCATTCATCGTGGCCAAGCTATTCGAGAAGGGCCTCGCGCCGTCGTCGGCTGCGGACAAGCGGACGCTCATTCGGCGGTTGGCCTTCGACCTGATCGGCCTCCCGCCGAGTCCTGATGAAGTCGCCGAGTTCCTCGCCGACGAGCGGCCCGATGCCTATGAGCGGCTCGTTGATCGGTTGCTCGCGTCGCCTCACTTCGGCGAGCGGTGGGCGCGGTACTGGCTCGATCTGGCCCGCTACGTCGATGACACGCCCGACTGGCAGAAGACGACCGAGCAGGCGTGGCTTTACCGCGACTGGGTCGTGCGGGCCTTCAACGAGGACCGGCCGTACGACGAATTCGTCAAGCTGCAACTCGCCGCCGATGTGATGGGCATTCGAATTGCGCAGGAAGAAAACAAGGCACTTCGTCGGGAGGGCGAGGCTCCCGCCGAGCCGCAAAGTTCGCCGACACTCAACAACGCTGCGGCTCCGCAGGAGCGTCGCCCTCCCGGCGCGCCCGAGGTCGGTGTCGCGCCGGAGGACTACGCCGCTCTCGGGTTTGTGGGGTTGAGTCCTCAGTATTGGAAGGAACTCAAGCTCGCGCCGTCGGTCATTGAAGTCATCGTGGCCGACGAGTGGGACGAGCGACTCGATGCCGTCTCGCGCACGTTTCTCGGTCTGACGGTGGCCTGTGCCCGTTGTCACGATCACAAGTTCGATCCGATCACGACGCGCGACTACTACGCGCTGGCGGGAGTCTTCGCCAGCACCGATCTCTCCGACCGACCGCTCCTGCCATCGCCGCTGGCCGAGCAGGTGCGCGAGGCACGCCACAAAGTTGACTCGCTCAAGGAGAGTCTCAAGAAGGTCAAGGACAAGGAGTCGGAAGAGGCCAAAAAGATCGAACAGCAGATCATCGACCTCCGCGCCGCGACGCCGCAGATCGACTCGCCGATGGCCCCCACGATTGAAGAGGCCAGCGTGTTCGTGATGCCCGACGGACCCGACGCGACGAAGCTCGACATCCGCAAACGCCAACCGCGCGATCTGCCCGTCTTCCGTCGCGGCAACCCGGGCAACCCCGGCGAGATCGTGCCGCGCCGGTTCCTCGAACTCTTTTCACACCGCGGAGGCAATGCCCGTAGGATGGACGCCTCGTCCGTCCGAGACATCGCGGTGACGGACGGACGAGGCGTCCATCCTACGGTCGATTCCGGCTCGGTCGCATCCGAGCAACCGCGCCCGTTTTCGCAAGGCAGCGGACGAGGTGAGCTTGCCGCCGCCATCATCCACGAGGCACAGGCGCTCACCGCGCGAGTCATCGTGAATCGCATCTGGTCGCACCACTTTGGTCGCGGTCTGGTGAAAACTCCCAGCGACTTCGGTCAGCAGGGCGAACGGCCGAGTCATCCCGAGTTGCTCGATTGGCTGAGCGGTGAGTTGGTCGCGACTCCTGTCCCCTCTCCCCCGTCTTCGGGGGAGAGGGCTAGGGTGAGGGGGCCGAATGGCGAACCGACTTCCCCACTTCAATCAGCCGAAGAAAGAACCCCTCACCCTAACCCTCTCCCCTCCAAGGCGAGGGGCGAGGGGACCGGAGAAGAGAATCCCCGCACCCCAACCCTCTCCCCGCAAAGCCGGGACGAGGGGACCGGAGCCTGGTCACTCAAGCGGCTGCATCGGAAACTCGTCACGTCCGCGACGTACCGACAATCGAGCAGCGTCGTTCGATCCGCGCTCCCCGCTCCGAGTTCCGTGCTCACCCTCGATCCCGACAACCACCTCCTGTGGCGCATGAACCGCCGACGGCTCGACATCGAACCGTGGCGTGACGCGATGCTGGCCGTCGCGGGGAATCTCAACGACGCGCTGAGCGGCCCGGCGCTCAGCCTCGACCTGCCGACGAACCGCCGCCGCACGCTCTATGGCAAGATCGGCCGCGAAGAACAGCACGACATGTTGCGCACGTTCGACTTTCCTCCACCCACCTCGCACAGCCCCGCGCGAGACCTCACGACCACGCCTCTGCAACAACTGTTCGTCCTCAACAGCTCGTTCGTCACCGGCCAGGCCGAGACGGTGGCCGCACGTCTGAATGCCGAGACGGCTGACGCCTCACCGCGAGAGCGTTTCGTGCGCTGCTATCAACTCCTGTTTCAACGCGACCCGCGCGACGAGGAGATACAACTCGGCGAGCGATTCCTGACAGACCCAACCACCGGCGGCGCGGTCGATCCCAAACGCTGGCGGCTATACATTCAGTCGCTGCTCGGACTGAACGAGTTCCTGTTCATAGACTGACGGTCCCCGACCAAAACGCCACCGGGCTTGTCCCGGTGGTTCAACGGCTTCTGCACTACTCGTGAGTGCAGATCCAATCGCAGTCGTGCAAGAGCCTGATTCCACCGGGGCAAGCCCGGTGGCGGAGATGAAACATGCCGCTCTCACTTTCCCGTCGCCAGATGCTCCAATCCCTTGGAGGTGGCTTCGGGACCATCGGCTTGGCTGGCCTGTTGAACCAGGCGTCGGCGAAGGAGCTCGCGGCGCACGTGGCTCCGCGCGCGAAGCGGGTCATCCAGCTCTTCATGAACGGCGGGCCGTTTGGTCCCGACTTCTTCGATCCGAAGCCGGGCGTCGTGAAGTTTGAAGGCCAGCGGCCGGCGGAACTCGATTCATTTCGGACCGAGCGCAAGACTGCGGGGCTGTTGCCGTCTCCGTTTCAGTTCGCGCCGCACGGAGAGAGCGGCGTGCCCGTGAGCGAACTGCTGCCGCACTTCGCCGAGTGCATCGACGACGTTTGCGTGTTGAGGTCCGTCTACACCGACAACCCCAATCACGGACCGGCCCTGCTGCTGATGAACAACGGCACGATCGTGCCGACTCGGCCCAGCATGGGGTCGTGGTTTTCGTATGGCCTCGGGACCGAGAACGAGAGCCTGCCGGGATACGTCGTCCTCTGTCCGGGCCGTCCCGTCCGGTTCTCGATCCTGTGGACCAGTGCCTTCCTGCCGGGTGAGCATCAGGGGACGTACATCAACCACTCGAACCTCGATCCGCAGAAGCTCATCCCGTACCTGCGAAACGCCAGCCTGCCGGTCGATGAGCAGCAGCGGCAACTCGAACTGATGCGGGCGCTCAACGGGCAACATCTGAAGGAGCGGAGCGAGGACAAGCAGCTCGAATCGCGCATCACGGCGATGGAGACCGCGTTCCGCATGCAGTTCGCCGCGACCGAAGCCTTCGACCTGAACCACGAACCGAAACACATCCGCGAGGAGTACGGATCGAGTCACTTCGCGAACGGCTGTCTGCTGGCAAGGCGTCTGGCCGAACGCGGCGTTCGGTTCACGCAGGTCTACTACGGCGACGGCCAGCCGTGGGACACTCACAACGACCACAACAACGCGGTGAAGAAGCTGGCCAAGGACATCGACCAGCCGATGGCCGCGCTGCTGCGAGACCTCAAGCGACGCGGAATGCTCGACGACACGCTGGTCATCTGGGGCGGCGAGTTCGGCCGCACGCCGACGACCGAAAACGGCAACGGCCGCGACCACAACCACTATGGCTTCACAATGTGGCTCGCGGGCGGAGGCATTCGTGGCGGCCTGACCTACGGCGAAACCGACGACTTCGGTTTCCAGGCCGTCCACAACCGAGTCCACATCCACGACCTCCACGCCACCATCCTGCACCAACTCGGCCTGAACCACGAACGCCTCACCTACCGCTACGCCGGGCGAGATTTCCGGCTGACCGATGTCGCAGGCAAGGTCCTGCACGATGTCATCGGGTGATGAGCAAGCCCCTTTGGAGTGCGGTGTCGAGCCACCGCACTCCATAATGACTCGGAACAAGTCCCGATGTCGGGTAGAGTGGCGAGCGTTCGTCCTGCTGTTTGATGTGGAGCCCCCTCATGCCGTCGCCGTTTCCCGGAATGGACCCGTTTATCGAGAGCCAGTGTTGGCGAGACTTCCACACGGCGTTCATTGCCGAGGTGAGAAGCGCGTTGATGCCGCAGATTCGCCCGCGCTACGTCGTCGTGATTGAGGAGGATGTCTATCTCGCTCGCGAGGATGGTACGCCGATTCGCATCGTCGTCCCTGATGTCAGCATTCAGCCTGGCGATGGCTGGATGGAGTCCATCGGTGGAGGAGTGGCCGTCGCCGTCGAACCCAAAGTGGTGACGCTCCCGATGACCGAGCCGATCGAGATTCCGTATCTCGTCATCCGCCGCCGCGACAACGAAGAAACCGTGACGGTGATCGAACTGCTGTCGCCAACCAACAAGTCGTCACGCGACGGGCGGGCCGAATACCTCGCCAAACGGAATTTGCTATTGCGAGGTCGGGCGCATCTGGTGGAGCTCGACCTGCTGCGCGGGGGCGAGCGGCTGCCGACGGTCGAGCCTCATCCGGCGGGAGACTACTTTGCGTTTGTGTCGCGAGTGGAACGCAGGCCGCAGGCCGAGGTCTACTCGTGGACGCTGGCCCACCCGCTGCCCCCCATCCCGATCCCGCTGACCGACGGCGACCCGGACGTGACGCTCGACTTGCAGACCGTCTTCACCACCACCTACGACCGCGCCGGCTACGACTACGCCCTCCATTACGAACGCCCGGTCGATCCGCCCTTGGAGGCCAACCAATTGCAGTGGGCCGGACAGCGGACCGGTCGCGCTGCGACGTGACCGGCGGCAAACGACCTCATCGTTGTGCGCGGGACTTCTGACTCCGCACAGCCACCGACCTCGCGTCTCCCACGTTCGTCGCGGCCTAACAGCCTGTTGAAAAACGGCTGTCGGGAGGGCGAGGCTCCTGCCGAGCCGCGAGAAACAAGCGACTTTCCTCACGCACATGGCTCGGCGGGAG
>JAYTGQ010000533.1:0-12847 GCA_043733345.1 Schlesneria sp. | reverse complement strand
TGGCATCGCTGGTCGAACGGGCGAGCAAGTCCTCAGCCAATTCGCCGACGAGTTCTCGTAGATCCGACAACAGCGACTTGATGTCCACCATGCTTAGTTGCCCCCTCCGGTGCCCACCACCGTCGAGGCTGGAACCCCGCTGGCATGTCCACAGTCTTTGTTCTCGATCCAGTGTTCCGACACCTTGGCCCGCTGCCCCGGCGTGATGAGCGGTATCTCGGCGTGATCGAGGATTGGCTGGTCGTTCTGTTCATCGGCGGCGACCAGCACCCATAAACCCGGACACGGTGCGTCGTGGCCGACTCGATCCCGCAGGGTTTCGAGAATCTGCATCTGGTCGTACCTAGCGATCAGTCCGGGATGAACCATGAGCAGATGCTCTCGCTGCTGAAGTAGATTCTCGACAATCTTCGGAGCCGCCTTGCCAACCAAGTGAAGCAGGTTCTTCCAATCCTGACTGGATGGCTCGGAACGATCTGCTTGTTCGATGATGGACCAATCAACTTCGAGTTCCTTCGCCTCTTCACGCAGGGCATCGAACAGCAGTTGGTCGAATGAGACCCGCTCCAAGTCGAAACGATCCATGAATTCCCGCTCAGCGAACCGCATCCGGCTCGGACGCACGGTCAGCACGAGGAACCCGCCTTCTTTGTACGCATGTTTGAGCCGTTCCTGAAACGCTCTGGCCTCAGCCTTGTCGGGAGTCACCTCGACAGCACGAGCCGCTTTGGCAGTCGATAGACGTTCGGGGATGGATGAGCCGGAAGTGACGAGCGACCCCGTTCTCCGCCGTCGATAAATCTTGTTCTCAGCGTCCCATTCCACGTCGATGCCGACCACACCGAGGAGCCGCTGCAAGTCGGGGTGCTCTGGCAGCGGTTCCGCTTCGGGATAACGGCTGCGAACTCGCTCTCGCACCTGATCGACTGAGAAGCCTTTGTCAGACTCACCAGCAAGCAGTCCGCTCAAAGCTCGCACGCCCAACCGCAATGCTCGTTCAGCAGACATCCCACGGGGATAAACCTCTTGCAACGACGACACCGCCGCCTTGCTCCCCATCGACGCCGCCAGCTTGAGCAGACGCTCGTTGCTGAAGGGCTGACAACCATGCGGCTGAGCGGGGAGAGGAACTTCGTAGAGTTCCTGAAACACTCGGATCGGCGAAGCGAGCGGATCGAGTTCGGCAAGAGCGTCAGCCACCTGGCCGAGTTTCTCGGCGTAGGCCGCAAGTTCCTGCGAACATGACACGACGGTCTTGCCGACAACACGTCGAAGTTGGAACCGCCGCTGGGCCATCATGTCTTCAGTTTCGACAGCCGCCCTGGCAATGGCTGACGCCATCCGTTGCTGCTGTACGGAATCGAGAGTTGCCGCAGGCGGACGCAACAGGATCGTCAGGTCGATCAATTCTTGGATGGTGACAACGCCGCCGAGCCGTTGCATCTGTTCGCAAAGCTCGTGGCGGACAGCAGTCACCTGTGGATCTTTACTCCAGCGGGTGCGATCCGCTCGCAAGATCTGATAGACCTTGGGCGGCGACGTGCTCAACGCCTCGGCGACATCGCTTTGACTCGGCCAAAGGCTGGCAGGCTGACTTTCAGGTGCGGCCACGCCAAGCAAGCTGCATCGAATGTTCCAGTCGGAATCCTTCTTGGGATTACGAACGCCGACGATGCCGTGATAGAGGCTTTCGAGACTCGGAGGACCAGCGTCTTCTTCGTCGGACTTCTCCTTCGTGCTGATCGGTTCGATGTTCGGGAACCGGGTCCGCAGTTCGCTCAGAAAACGAATGATCTCCTGGCGTGTCTGATTCCCGACACCCCGCATCATGTGAATGTCGGTAATTGGGACGTTGAGTAAATCCCGCACCGTGATGACGTTGGTCCGTTCCAACGCATTGCGAGCACGGGTCGAAAGTCCCAACGCCGAGATGAGGGTGTCGAGCCGAGCTTGCTCCAGCGAAATGCTCGTTTCGATCTCTTTACCGGACGTTGTAGTGATCTTCCGCTGTTCGGATTCTTTGAACAGATTCTGCCACGCCCAACGCATTTCATCGGCGTTGTCGTACCGCTGGCCCGGTTCCCGATGCAGAGCCTTGTGGAAGAACTTGACCAGTCCATCACGCACGCCGGGATCGAACTTCTCGGCTTCGATGACGAGTTCGCCATCGGTCAATTCAGGATTCGACTTGCTCCACTCCGGCAACACGCTGGAGCCGAGCGTCATTTCGTAGAGGGTGACTGCCGCCGAATAGCGTTCAGCAGCCAAGTCCCAACGAGGCGGCTTGCGGAGCTTCAGGAACGGGTCACGGTAGCCTTCAGTGCCGACGTTGATGTTGTCCAGCGGAGCACGGGCGAGGGAGAAGTCAAACAGAACAAGTTGGTTGCGGCCCTTGGTAAGCGAACGAACGCCGATGTTGTCGGGCTTGATGTCCCGATGCACAACGCCGTACCTCTCCAACGACGCCACCGCTGAGAGCAGGTCATCGCCATAGCGGCAAAGCAGATCCAGTCCCGGCACCCCCTCTTTCGCCAGGACTGAAGCGAGCGACCAGTCGCCCGCCTTTTGAAGCACGAGCACCGTCCTGCCGTTCATCGTCAGTTCGTCTTCGATTGCGACGATGAACTCGCTGTGAATTGTCCGCAGAGCGTCGGCTTCGTCGTGAAGACGAATGTTGTCGTCCTCGGTCAGAGCCACCTTGAGAACGAATTCTTTGCCTTCTTTCGTCACGAGTAAGGCGATGGCCGTGGCCCCCTGGCCCATGACCTTCTCCACAACAAAGCCGCCCGGCAGACGCTCGCCTCGCTTGGCTTGCAGGGGATCATTCACCACGTTTTCGGTCGGAGCCGTCAGTTCATCTTCAACACAATCTAACTGATCGAGGAACTCCTCCACCGACCCATAACGATTCATCACGTCAGGGTGGGTGCTGTACTTGATCAACTCTTCGAGTTCTTTGCCGACTCCATCAAGTACGGACGAAAGGGCAAGCCCCTTGTGTTCCCGCAACAGTCCAGCAAGTTCGGACGCATTGCTGGCCGGGGGACGTGAGGCGAACAGGTGATAGGCGATGGCTCCCAGCGAGAAGACATCCGACGCCTCCGTGACCTTCCGGGAATCAGACAGAGCCTCCGGCGACATGTAGACCAGGGCTTGAGACTCAACCAGGTCTTCGACGTTCGTTACCCGTGCCGATGTTGAGGCGTTTTCCCGAACGCCGACCTGCCAGTTGAACACCTGGAGCCGAGGCGACGTTGTGGACGTGTCCTTAACCAGAATGCTTTGTGGGCTGAGCGAGCGATGAACGACTCGCTTGCTGTGGGCGTAGCGGATGGCGTCGGCGATCTGCCGCAGGAAATTCAGCCGCTGTTCGGTGGTCAGTTTATGGCAGTTTGAGGCGAGATAGTGATCGAACCGAACGGCTTCGGGGTCGGAGTATCCGAAGAACAATGCCGGGCCATTCTCGTGTTCCTTGTAGTCGAGAATGGGCAATATGCCCTGGTGCTCCAGGGTCTGGATGATCTGGAACTCACGAGCCGCCGCTCGTTTGAGGCGTTGGCGATCTTCTTCCGACGCCGCCTGGGCGACCGCGTACTGTCTGACTCGACGGAAGACATTCTCGAACGACGGATGCTTGGCGAGTCGATCCTGATAGCCAGGGCCGTCGAAGAGCAATTCCCCCAAGACGTAATCGCCAATGCGGCGGGAACGCTGCGAAGGACGAATCCCAGCCTGTTCCATCGCACGGGACAGAGCTTTGGCGACTCGGATGTCGATGGTGCCACGAAGTTCGGGGTCGATCCCCGGCCCGATGCGACTCATCAAACCCGCCAGGATTCCCTTACGATCATCCTGATCCCTGAGCAGAACTCGATTGCGGGCGGTGCCGGTGAGTTCGCACTGCAAGTTGTCGGCGGAGAGGAACACCAGGGCGTCGAGCCAGGGCAGACGAATCTTGTCGATTGCAGGCTGAGCCTTGAGGAGCGACGACAGTGCCTTCGCCTTGCGGTTTGCCAACAGCAGCGGGTTGTCGTCGGTGTGAACCTCGGAGCCGAGGAAGCGGGTCCAGGTGCTGGCATCGCCGGTGATGCGACCGCCCCAAGCCTTGCACTCAACGAGCCAGAACCCTTGCTTCGTCAGGACCAGCAGATCGACTTCGTAGATGGCTCCGTCCGGTGTCTGGAACTCAAAATTCGCCCACGCACGATACGGGTCATGGTCAGGCAGACCATTCCTGATGAAATCCAGACCACGACGTTCCCATTCGTATTGGGACGGCGTGATGATATTCCAACGTGGAGGTTCCATGCGTCACCTTTTGCCAACTGCAAATCGTCTTCGTGCGACCCATCATTTTGCAGTCCGGTGCCGTGGCGGTCGCTCCAACTTCTTCAGCATCGCATCGAGATCCTCCCTGCGAAACAGACGGTAATCGTTCACCGGATGCCGAGTTGCGACGATCTTGCCTGCGGATTCCCAGTTACGAAGTGTGTTCGGGGAAACGCCGAGATACTCAGCGGCCTCCGATATTCGCAGGAAGTCCTTCAATTTCAGCACGATACGGTCTCCACGAGCCTTTCCGATGCTTGGTCAACCTTACCAAAGTTCGGTACAATTTCCAATCTGGTGACGATCTGTTTCCGACAGTCCATTGAACCAGGCTGACGAAGACGATCTGCTGAAGAACTTAGGACAGCAGATGCAACAAATCCCCAAGGATGGCGTAATGACGGCAGAAGCCGAGATCGAGATGATCTCAACACTTGGGGTTGAAGATGGCGAAACAACGCAATGATTATGCCGCAATTCGCCCTTACCCAAGCTTCCTATCCGATCCTGCCGTGTTGGTCCAGGCTTGGAAGAAAGCTCATGCCTATGTCCGATCTCACAACTGGTATGCCGACTCGCTTGAACTCGACATGTCGGCGATTCGGCTGCGAAGGCTGATTCAGGAATGGACTTCGTTGCTGAGTCCAGACGCCGTGGCTCGCTACCGGCCCGATCAAATGCGACTTGTGGCCGCACCCAAGTCAACGGAATGGAGCACGGAGAATGGTTGGAAGCCGAGCGATCAGGATGGGTTGAAGCTTCGCCCGCTTGCTCACCTCTCTATTCGAGATCAAACATTTGCGATGGTGGTCCTGATTTGTCTGGCAGATATTGTCGAGACAAAGCAGGGAGATCCACGCTTGCCGCTCACTCTAAAGAATCAGAAGAAAGTAGTCAGTTACGGCCATCGACTTGTCACACGATGGAATCGTAATGTCGCCACTTTTCAATGGGGCAACGCCAAACTCTTCCGACAATACTTCCAGGATTATCAGCAGTTTGTGCGGAGGCCAGAGAAGATTAGGCAGCAGCTATTTCCAGAGGGCGGACAATGGGCCATCGTTCAGATTGATTTGTCACAGTTCTACGACCGAATTCCACGTGCGGGACTTCTGGTCAGGCTGGAACAAATGGCGAACGAGAATGCCGGTCACACGGTTCCACATCGACGGTTTTTCCAAGCGGTTGAAAGGCTTTTCGACTGGCACTGGCACAGCGACGACGTTCAGAATGCGTCAGCCCTTTGCAGAAATGAAGACGGAAATGGGCTTCCGCAAGGTCTCGCAGCGAGCGGCTTCTTCGCCAACGCATATCTTCTCGACTTTGATCAGCGTGTCGTGAGCCTGTTTGGAAAGCGGATCAAGGGCCGAACGTGGAAGATCATGGACTATTGTCGGTATGTGGACGATATGCGATTCGTCGTTGCTCTTGGCGACGATGAATTGGAAGGCTTTCGCTCCGAGTTTCCGGCATACATCCAGCAATTGCTCGACAAGACCGCTCCTGGGCTTCTCCTCAACAAACAGAAGACCCAGGTCATGTTCGGCAACGATCATTCGTCCAATGTGCCGGTTGCAGACGCCATGCAAGCTGTCACTGAGAATGTGTCAGGACCATTGGACGTGGAGACCGCACGCCATGCCCTTGAGATGCTCGACGGACTTCTTGCAGTGTCGAACAGCAGGCGGGGGCAATCTGAGCCTACAGGGACCGGACAAGACGATGTGCTTCGACGAATTCTTTCCGTTGAGCCGGACGTTCGCAATGATAGTCTGGAAAGGTTTGTTGCTCATCGCTGGAGAAAGGTCTACCGCTCATTGCGAGTCATGGCGGACGCCGAGTCATTCGCAGACTCAACGCTGAATGTTGGCCGCCAACTTCTCGATCAGCGGGCTAAGACGTTCTCAGTTGAGCTTCTCCGTAAATGGATTCTTGATCCATCAAACGTCCGATTGCTTCGAGTCTCGCTCGACCTTCTTCCCTCGGACGACCATCTTCAAATTGTTTTGGACTTACTTCGTTCGCATCTTTCAGTTGCCGACCCTCATGACAAGTGTCGATTGACGGCGGAATACGTGGCTGCGGAGGTGCTTCGAGCAGGAGCTACTGAAACTGGATTTGTCCGAGATGAAGACGAGTTACCAGCCGGTTGCGATCTCGCAGCGTATCGTCAGCGGCTCGCAACATTTGCAACTGAGATGCTTGAAGCAGCGGATTCGCCACGCTGGTATCTGCGACAGCAAGCACTGCTTCTCTTGGCGGTGCTACAGACGCCACGGCCCGATCTGGCTTCTGAGACTTTGGAGAACAAACACTACTCCGGGCTTCATCATTTGCTTCAAGGCAAATGGCCGAGGATCAACGGAGGCAAACAACTTCCCGCTGAGGAGGCCGTCCCCCTTTGCGTGGTCGCTTATCGCATCTCCAGCGGTAGTGGAGAGGTCACAGCAGCATTGTCTGGCTGGTTGAAACGGGTTCGGCCCGCCGATGCCCGTGATCACATCGGCGACCACTTGATGGAATGTGAGGACATGCTTCTGGCAGCAATTTCCAGTTTGCCGCCACGGGAGAGAGACTTCTGGACGCAAATGTGCTCGACTGCGGGGTACTTTCCTCGCCCCGGTGCTGAGCAATGGACACCCACCGAAAATGACGAAAGCACCTATCGACTGCTTGACATAATCTCTGGGCCGGAGAACCCGTTTCGGCAGGAAACTGCTGCATTGCGGCTTCTGTATGCTTTGTCAGACCAGTGGGATTCTGCGACCAAGCGAAATGCTGTTGGGGACGGCGTGCTTTCGCCTGCTCGCATTCTGATTACATGCCGCTCGTGGAAGCGGCTGGCTGTTCCTGTTGAACGCCTGGCAGATTCAACATTTGAAGTGCGAATCAGTCCTGCTCAGGATCTTGTTGACGAAAGATTCCGTGTTCCCGCCTGGTGTCACACGCAGGATCGCTGGAAGCAGGAAGTGGGACAAGTCTTACGGGCTGCGATTCTTGGCAAGGCTGACTACTCCCAGACGTACTGGAACTTGCCCGCCATACACGGTATTCAGCGGTACTCTGGTGTCTCGACTACCTGGTTCAAGCGAAGACACGGGCTGTTCAACGACCGGCACGGTCTTGGAAGCCGGTATCTTCCGATTTCACCCTGGATGGCTGAACTGCTGGGGAGGCTGTTGGAGTGGCCGGGGATTCAACCACGCCAAGAAGATGTTCGGCTACCAGCTTCATATAGCGGCGTTGGACTTAGGCGGTGCCTTGATGAACGCATCGCCGTGCTTGCATCTCTGTACTGTCGTTTGACTGATCTACCTCTGTACCCATTTCCCGTTCCGAACGTCGGCAACGGCGGGAATGGAAATCGGCTCAAGGTGGCTATTGTCCAGACTGCCGTTCCGAGAAAGGCTGATTTCCAGCCGAATGACCCCCAACTGAACGATCCTCAATTCCGTCGTCTGCACCGCAGACATCTAGCTGCGATGCTGCGACTCTTCATGAAGACTGTGGATGTGCGAAGAGGGTACAAGGGCGGTCACGAGCCAATTGATCTTGTTCTGTTTCCAGAACTCGCCGTACATCCAGATGACGTTTACCTGTTGGTGCGTTTTGCGGATTCGCTCAAGTGCATGGTCTTCTGCGGGACAGTTTTTCATCCAGCACCATATCACCCAGATCGGCTCGTGAATTCTGGACTCTGGATCTTGCCCGTGCGAACAACCGAAGGCAGGTCAATTCACTTTGTCGAGCAAGGAAAGTGGCATCTCACTCCAGACGAAGTAACGCTTGGCATTACGCCCTATCGACCTTGCCAATGGCTCATTGAATATCGAGGTACAGATTTACGGAAATGGTGCTTGAGTGCTGCCATTTGTTATGACGCCACCGACTTGCGACTGGCCGCCGACTTACGAGAGCAGTCAGATGCGTTCATTGTGTCCGCCTTGAATAAGGACATCGGCACGTTCGATGCAATGGTCGCCGCACTTCACTATCACATGTATCAGCATGTCATCGTCGTAAACACGGCAGAGTTCGGAGGAAGTACCGCTCAGGCACCATACGCCGAGCAGTTTCGAAAAGTGCTCGTGCATCACCACGGATTGGACCAGCCGCTCGTCAGTGTTACGGAGCTTGACTTGGGCAGATTCCGCCACGGGGCACCGAATGATGAGCCAAAGGCTAAATATCCTCCTGCCGGTGTTCGACGGTGAGTGACGGTCGCTTGTGTGGCAAATGCCACAAGGACTCGGTTGACGCATGAGAATCCTCTTCCTCCACGGCTGGCATTCGGTTCCCGGTGGCGTCAAACCGACCTACCTCAAGGGCCACGGACACGAAGTCATCAACCCAGCCCTTGATGACGATGATTTCGCCGTTGCTCTTGAGACCGCCCAAGCCGAGTTCGACAAGCATCAGACTGATGTTGTCGTGGGATCATCCCGTGGAGGTGCCGTCGCCATGAACATCAAGTGCGGCGAAGCAAAGCTCGTCTTGCTCTGCCCGGCGTGGAAGAACTGGGGAACAGCCAAGGCAGTGAAACCCGGAACGGTGATTCTTCACTCACGGGCTGATGATGTGATCCCATTTGCCGACTCCGAAGAACTGGTCAAGAACAGCGGATTGCCGGTCTACACGCTGATCGAGGTTGGGCACGATCATCGGCTTGCTGATCCTGAGTCACTCGACTTGATGCTTGAGGCGTGCCGCATCGACGATGACGATGCGATTGATGAGCCAGAAGACATCCTTGAACGTGACTGGACCGGGCTTTGCTACACAGCCGCTTTGCGTTGGCTTCGAGAGAATGAAGGTTGGCTTCTCGTACACGGCACCGTTTTGAGCGAGAGGGTCGGCACACGAATCGAACACGCATGGTGTGAGCGAGACGAAGTTATCGTCGATCTTGCTATGCCAGTCGGTGTGAGAATCATTGAGCGGGAGAAGTATTACCGGGTTGTGCAGCCAAAGGTCCACAAGGTGTACTCGTCCGACGACGCCTTGCTACTTTCGATCAAGACCAAGCATGATGGCCCGTGGGACGATGACGAGCAAATGAAGGAGTAACGCCGATCATGACGCACCAACCAATCTTGAGAACACCTGCTGACGGTCGCACCATCGCCGTCGTCGGCGACGTGTACCGCTTTCTGGCGACTGGTGAAGACACCAATGGCAAGTACGCCATGTGGGAAGCCATCGTGCCTCCAGGCGGCGGACCACCCCCACACGTCCACAGCCGAGAAGAAGAAGGCTTCTACATCTTGGAAGGTGAGATCACCTTCCAGATCGGTGATGAACGTGTCGTTGCGACGGCAGGGATGTTTGCCAACATGCCGGTCGGGACGCAGCACTCGTTCAAGAACGAATCCAACCTCCCGGCGAAGATGCTGATCTCCGTTGCCCCTGCCGGTCTGGAGCAAATGTTCTTCGAGGTCGGCGTGCCTGTAGCCCAAGGAGCCACGACTGCTTCACCACCAACGAAGGAAGAGATCGAGAAGCTGCTGTTGATTGCTCCGAGGTACGGGGTCGAGATCAAGTTGCCGGAGCATTGAACGAAAGGACATGAGCTTCAGTTCCGTGTCGGTCGTCGGTAATGCGTAGCGACTGCGAGCGAGTAAACTGAGAAGAGGACACTCGCCTAAAGGAAACGCTCTTAGTGCAATTGGCCCCAATGGAACCACCAAACCGAAAGGTGAATGATGAATACGCAGAAGCAAGCAAGCCCCGACCACCCGATTCACGAACTGATTGCACGACGCTGGAGTCCCTACGCTTTCGCTGATCGTCCCGTGTCCGATGATGACCTTCGTTCGTTGTTCGAGGCGGCACGCTGGGCAGCATCCTCCTACAACGAACAACCGTGGACCTACATCCTGGCGACGAAGGGGGAGCCGGATGAGTTTGATCGTCTGCTCTCTTGTCTGGTCGAGGGAAATCAGGGGTGGGCGGCGGATGCTCCGGTGCTGGCCCTCGGCTGTACGAGCCTCCGGTTCACCCGCAACGGCAAGCCGAACGCCGCCGCCATCCACGACCTTGGCCTCGCCAGTGCCACCCTGACTTTGGAAGCCACCGCCCGTGGGCTAGTCGTCCACCAGATGATCGGCATTCTGCCTGACAAGGCCCGTGAACTGTACCTCATCCCGGAAGGCGTCCAACCCGTGACGGGCTTGGCGATTGGCTATGCCGCCGACCCAAGCACGTTAGCGGAGAAGTATCGAGAACGTGACCTCGCCCCCAGAAGCCGAAAGCCACTGAACGAGTTCGTCTTTGACGGTGAGTGGGGAGTAGCCTCGAAGATTGTGAAGTAGGACGCCGGGACACCAACCCGATCCGAGCCTCACAAATCCCGTGACCCTTGCTCAATTTGCGGTGGGTTGTTCACGGCTTCGACTTCTTTCAACAAGTCGCTCAGATCGAGCCGCCGAGTGAACATCGAGATTTCGCCTTCTGGTGTCCGTGGCCATTCTTCATTCGGACGGTCCCAATAGAGTTCGACCCCGTTCTCGTCTGGATCACGCAGGTACAACGCTTCACTGACACCATGATCGCTCGCCCCGTCCAAGGCGATGCCTGCGGCAATGAGACGACGCAATGCGTCAGCCAACGACTTTCGATTGGGATAGAGGATGGCGGTGTGAAAGAGGCCCGTCGTACCCGGAGGCGGTGGCGACCCGCCCAAGCTCTCCCAAGTATTCAATCCAATGTGGTGGTGATACCCGCCCGCCGAGATGAACGCCGCTTGTGTTCCGTATCGTTGAGTGAGTTCAAAGCCAAGGACGCCGCAATAGAATCGAAGTGACCGCTCAAGGTCGGCGACCTTCAAGTGAACATGGCCGATGCGGACCTGTGGATCAATCGGGTTGGAATGTTCCGGCGACGGCATGATCGTTTCCTCTCTGGCCTTTTCACAACGCTGCGACAAGAACCTTGTCAATCTTGCGAAGTTTCATTTTGTGGTCCTCCGTGGTTTTAGCTCGGCATGACGGAAGCACTCAGTCAGATGATCGTTCACCATGCCGACAGCCTGCATGAAGGCGTAGCAAATCGTGCTGCCGACGAACCGAAATCCTCGCCGCTTCAACTCCTTGCTCATGGCATCCGACTCCAGTGTGCTGGATGGAACGTCCTTCATTGACTTCCATGCGTTCTGCTTAGGATGCCCCTCGATGAAGCCCCAGATGAACTCATCGAAGCTGCCGAACTCTTGCTGCACAACGAGGAACGATTTGGCGTTGTCGATAGTGGACTCGATCTTGAGGCGGTTGCGGACAATTCCTGCATTCGCCATCAGGATCGCCTGCTTCTCCTTGCTGTACTTGGCGACAACCACGGGGTCGAACTGATCGAACGCTTCCCGATAGTTCTCCCGCTTCTTCAGGATCGTGGCCCAACTGAGTCCCGCCTGTGCCCCTTCGAGAATCAGAAACTCAAAAAGCAAACGGTCGTCGTGAACCGGCACTCCCCATTCGGCATCGTGGTACTCGACGTATTGGTCTCCCAGTGCCCACGGGCAGCGAATGCGTTCGGAAGTGGATCGTCGATTTGCCATTCGATTTCGGACTTTGATCTCGAACTACTTGTCGTTTCATATTTTGCAGACAGTGTCGGCAAAATGTTCTCGTGGGGCCAGCATCCGCCTCGAAGCAAGATGCAATTCGTAGGGAGTTTTGAGGCTTCCCTCAGTCTTCGCTGAACGGCAGCAACTCCGACGTATCCGTATCGAAGATGGCGAACTGACCTTCGCACAATGCACCGACCACGACGAAGTAGCGGCCGTGCTCAAGGCGAATTGGCGTATCTCCGTTCCACTCGCTGATTCGATCAGGTTTCACCAGCAGCCATTTGTGGAAATGCCCGGCAAACATGATCCGGTTCGGCACAGCGTTGAAGATGCGTTCCAACTTGCCGTGATGATCGGGTGGACCCTCAAAGTACCAGAGGTCTGCCAGATCTTCTGGATTGAGCCACGGCTCAACGTGTGTGAAGTGACAGCCACCGACATCAAGTCTAGGCCGCAAGGATGTCATGTAGTCGATCACCACAGACGGGTACTTTTCACGAATGGCTTCGTCGAGATCAACGCACAGTCCGAAATCGTGATTGCCCCAAACTCCGATGGCCTTCGCCTCAGCCAGCAACTGACACGTTTCCTCGATCCGTTCTCCCATCTCGAACATGTCACCAATGACGACAATTTGCTCGACACCTTTCCTGCGGAACAGACTGAGAGCCGTTCGCAGTTGTTCGACGTGTTCGTGGATGTCCGTGATTAGTCCGAGTTTCATTTGATTGAGTGCAATCCCACCACAATGACTCTTTCATACCTTCAACTGTTCAACGCACTCCGCCAAATCATTCTTAGGACTGTTGACCAAAGTGCTGACCGGATATGCCGTCATCTCATCTGAGGGAAAAGGCTGGAGCAGTCGTTCCAATTGCTGCACGTCTTTCACTTCGGGATCGAGCCAAAGATCGTACTGCTCCGGTGGAATGATGGCCGGCATTCGACCATGCA
>JAYTGQ010000532.1:0-4962 GCA_043733345.1 Schlesneria sp. | reverse complement strand
AAGGCGCTAGCCGCCGGTGATTTCCGGCATGACCGGCGGCTAGCGCCTTGCCGCTCACGGGCGTTGTTCAACACGAATGGCGGAGAGCCGTTCTTCTTCTCTCATTTTCTTGTCCGCCATCTTCTTGTTGAATCCCGCTGACGGCGGTATTTGGTAGACCGACATTGAACAGGCTGATGCCCGTGCCGAATTGACGGGTCTGGGGACTTCGACCACAATCCCGCCCCTCGCGACAGAAGCTCATCTCCCGGTGAGAACTCGCGACCGACTCGCTGTTTGTCACTGAGGAAGTTCCGCCATGCCGTTCGTCTTTTTGCAATCTCCCCGAGCTTGGACGGTCCTCGCCGTAGGAGTGTTCTCGCTGAGCGGAATTGGCGGCTGCGGATACGACACCTACGAACTGCGGCTGAAGCAAACGAAGGACTACTACAGCTATCTCGAACGGGTAGAAGCGAATCTCGGCCCCAAATGGGCTGATGGACGAGGCATCTTGGAGATGCGCGTCCCAAAGCAGTTCGCTCCCATCGCGCCACCGCAGCCGATCCAGCGCGAAGATGGTGAGCTGGAAATGCCCGCCGTCGATCCGAGGCAGCCGGACATCGTGTCACTGCAATTTCCCGAACTGCTCGGTGCATGGGTCGCTCCCGTGGAAGTCGCCTTGGCGACCGGAGGTTCTGAGCGACGCAACGCGTACATCTATGCCTTGAGCAATTACTGGATCTACGCCGGTGATAGTCCGGCTGACGCTCAAAACTTCACGAAGCTCGTCACGGAATTGACGGGTACGGCCCTCGAAGAGACCGCGAAAGAAGAGCCGCCCGAGATGCACCCGAAGCCGGGGACGTATCTCCCCTCGGCGAGCTACAGCGTGACCCGCTTCAACCCGAAGCCGATCACACTGCAGACGGGAGGCACGAGCGTCAACTATGTCTTCGAGATCTATGTTCGCGACAACGGAGACGTGCAATGCCCCATCGTAGTTGCTCTGCCCGAAGGGATTGATCAACGTGAGAAGATCAACGAGCGAATCCCGATGATGCTGGACTACGTCAATCCGACGAAGAAGCCCCCACGCCCAGGAACTCCCAAAGACGCTCCCGCAGGCGGCGGTGCCGCAGCCGGTCCCTCGGGTGGTGGATTCTGAACGTCGGCCTGATTCAACTTGGGTAGCAACTTCAAAGCAGCCTCCCTCTCCTAGTGCCCCGTCAACGCTGAATTTGGGGATTGGTTGTCGTTCGAGAATCTCAGTCATGGAATGACTGAGCTACGTAGTCCGGTCATTCCATGACCGGAATTCTGACGGGTCATCAACCCCAAAATTAAGACCTGACCGGGCACTAGCAGCCTGTTGAATAACCCTGTAGGACGGGCACTCTTGCCCGTTTTTTAGCTTGAAAACCGACGAGCAAGAGTGCCCGTCCTACATTTTTCAATAGGCAGCTAACCCTCTCCCCCACAAAGTTGGGGGCGAGGGAATAAGTGAAGACACTTGCTACCCGGTACGACCGCGATTTGAACCAGGCATGAAAATCGACTGCATTTCAACGGCCAAGTCGATTTACCGGTGTCGCTCCAACATCACCGCCGACGTGTCGTCGTGACGGCCCGAGCCTTCGGTGTAGGCTTCAGAATCGTCGAACAGTGCTTGAAGTGATTCGGCCGCAGAGGCACCTCGCTGGGAGGCCAGTGTGCGCCTGATGCCAGCCACACCGAACTCGCCCGTTTTCACCGGCTGGTGTTCGGGGAACGCTTCCTGCAATCCGTCCGTGTAGAACAACAGGCGGTAGTTCGACGGAAGTTGCGAGTGAATCGTGTCGTAGTCCACGTCGGGATAGATCGCCAACGGCAACCCGGCCACATTGTCGGCGGCGAGTGCCCGGACCTCGCCCGTGTCCAAATCTTGGACCAGCGGGATCGGATGTCCGGCGGAGGTCCATTGCAGTTCATTCGTGCTGAGCGTGAGCAGGCCATACGCCAGCGTGATGAAGCCACCCTCTTCTTGCACGATCGAGTGCTGGCAGAGTTGGTTGTTGATTTCCGTGACGAATGCGGCCGTGTTTTGATAGCGCTGCGTGCGGATCATGCGGACCAGCGTGTGCATCACCATGATCGACATCGCCGCCTTCATGCCGTGGCCCGAGGCATCGCCGACGAGCAGCACGACGTGATTGTCATCGAGCGTGAAGACATCGTAGTAGTCGCCGCCCGCCATTGTGACGACTCGTCCGCCAGCCACCCGAATCTGTGACGGTTCGTATCGGGCGACAATCGTGCAGCCGGCGGGGGCGTCGATGTGAGCCGGGATCATCGACTCTTGTAGCTTGCGGACGGCCTGCACTTCTTCGCGCAGCTTCTCCGACACCTGCTGATCGCGCAGCGCCTTGACCGCCTCAACCGCACTCTCCAGCACGGCCAGCAGCATGAACATATAGTCGCCGTTGGCGTCGCGGATCGCGTAGGCACACATGCCGTGCGTCATGAATCGGACAATGCGAAAGACATCGGCCGAGTCACAGGCTCCCACGATCGACAGATCGGGGCGCAAGCGTCGGATGTCCTGAAACGTGTCGAACCCGGTCTCAACATCGGGCAGCGTGATGGACAGGAACACGACCTCCCAGTCATCGCCGGCGGTCAATCGTTCGAGCAGGGCGGTCGCACCGAGAACCACTTCAATGTCGTGCTCACCGATCCCGAGATACATCGAAATCAAATCAGCCTGCTCAGGATTGTCCCAGCCCACCAAGATCCGCATGTTCCGCCTTCGTGAAAGTTGCGTGAAGAGTCGCAGTGAAATACCGGACTCGAACAAACACAGCAAGCGACTCCGTTTTGAGGTGTAGGGCAACGTTGCGAAGTCCGGCTTTTCTTAAAGCCGGACTTCCCTGCTGGACTTCTGTTCTTGACTCGCCGTCCGGGAGGGAAGTCCGGCTAACAAGGCTAAGCCGGACTTCGCGCGCAAGCCGGACTTCAAACGCACCGATCAAGACCGAGTCCGCATTTTCGCGTTGCCGGTGATCGGCTATAGTCCCGGCCTCGCCCGAGAGCCGTTTTCGCGTGGAAGCTTCCGCGTCCCGAGACGACTCCCTCGACCGCACTGCTGGGGATTTCACCGCTCATGTCCAAAGCCATTGCCAACACGACTGCGTCATCGGGTCACAGGCCCGAGGAATCTGAACTGCTCGCCGCTGCGGCACTCCTCCTCAAACCCGAGTTGCCCGCCGCTGGCCAGGCGTTGGCCGCAGCAAAACAACCGGTTATTGCTGTGTCGGCGAATGCGTCAGCGACGGGTTCCGCATCGCCGGTTGGCACCAAGTCGTTGCCAGCCACGAAGTCACCTGCAAGCCAAACGACTTCCTCGAAGCAAGGCCCTCCGCAGGGCGCGACGCGCGAGACGTGTGAATCGATCGCGTTCGCGTTTGTCCTCGCGTTGCTCTTCCGCTCGTTCGCTGCGGAAGCGTTCGTCATTCCGACCGGTTCGATGGCACCGACGTTGCTCGGTCGCAACAAGGATGTGGCCTGTCCCGCGTGCGGTCACAAGTACGAGATCGGGGCGAGCGACGAACTCGACGATGAGACCGGAACGTACCTCGTGACCTCTCGCCGGATCGCCCAGTCGCTCTGTCCGAACTGCCAGCACCTCCACGACGTGAAGCCGCTGAATGTCTTCAAGGGGGACCGGATTCTCGTCAACAAGTCGGCGTATCAATTCAATAATCCGAGTCGCTGGGACGTGATCGTCTTCCGTTATCCCGAGGACACGCAAAAGAACTACATCAAGCGATTGGTCGGTTTGCCCAACGAGGCGATTCGGGTTGAGCGGGGTGATGTCTATGCCCGGCAGGGCGATCAGGGCGAATACCGAATCACTCGCAAGCAAGACCCCGAAAAACAGAAGCTGCTGCAATTGGTCGTTCATGACGACCGGCATTTTCCCGACGAACTGCTGGCTCACGGCTGGCCGGAGGCGTGGTCAGCTGTTGAGAGAGCAGATACTCCCGAAGCCGTGGACGGGTGGTCCAAGGATGCCAGCGGCTGGAAACGCGATCCGCAATCGAAGTCACGTCAGTTTGAGTTACAACCGACCGAGCAACCGCGTTGGGTGAGATATCAACATTTCGTTGCAACCCAGGCTGACTGGGAGGCCGTCTCTGATCAGAAGCCTGTCGCGCGGAACCCGCGTCCCCAGTTGATCTCGGACTTGTGCGGCTACAACTCGTACACCGGAGGCCGCTCCGCCGGGACTGATGACGATCGCTATTGGGTCGGTGATCTCACCTTGAGTTGCCAAGTCACGGTGACATCGGCACCGGGCAAAGACGCGCACCTGTTGCTCGAACTGGTCGAGGGTGTTCGGCGTTATCGTTGCCGAATTGAAGTCCCGAGCGGACTGGCGACGTTGACTCGCACCGATGATCTGGCGGCCGATCCCGACGTGGCTCCCGAGATTGAACTCGCCAAGGCGCAGACATCGATCACGGGGCCGGGAACTTACACGCTGCGGTTTGCCAACGTCGATGACCGACTCTGTCTGTGGGTGAATGACAGTTGGCTGCGAAGCGGTTTTGTGACGTTCGGTAAAGAGGCCGAATTCAACGCCCCTGCGAACCGACGGCCTCAATCCGCCGATCTCACGCCGGCTGGCATCGCGGCGCAGGGGCTGGCCGTGAGCGTCTCGAACATGCTGATCGAACGCGACATTTACTATCGCGCGGATAGCGTGGCCAACGACAGTGGAGCTTTCGCCGATCACGGTAATGAAGTGGATGAGAGCCTGCCGCTGCGAGACCTCCTGATTGACCCCCAAGCGTGGGGCGACATGTACGAGAAGCACTCGCAACGTGCCGAGTTCACGCAACTTGGTCCCGACGAGTTCTTCGTCATGGGCGACAACAGTCCGCGCAGCCAAGACAGCCGACTCTGGCCGAACCACATTCGTCACGCGGCCAACCGGCACGCCGT
>JAYTGQ010000531.1:0-4978 GCA_043733345.1 Schlesneria sp. | reverse complement strand
CCCTCTTTGGAAGAACCGGGGGGCTGACGCCGCCCCGCTCAGAGACCTCATCAATGACCGCGCGAGGTTTGTTGCCGAAGAGCGGACGGGCAGGAGTGCCCATCCTACGATGTGGTTCTTGGACGAGTTCGATTGGTTAATACGGAGGTGACGACATGTCAGTGGCAACCGCCCCGAGCATCCGCAAAGGACCGCTCCTCATCGCGCCGCTTGAGCGAACCGTTGATCCCGCAACGGAGGCCGCCCCTCCCCTCGGCACTGGCTCACCCGTGATCGAGCAGCGGTTCGCGCTGAACAGCATCGACTGGCAGTCCTATCGAGCCATCTCCCACGCGCTCACCGGCCGACATCTGCGCATCACCTACGACCGAGGGAGACTGGAACTCATGACGATCTCTAGTTTGCACGGAACGCTGTGTCGCTTGGTCTACACGATCATCTCAGTGTTGACGGAAGAATTTCAGCTTCCGAAACGAGGTTGCGGCGACATGACCTGCGACCGGGAATCGCTCGAACGGGGCATCGAACCGGACGAGTGCTTCTACATCGAGAACGAAGCCAAGGTGCGTGGCAAAGACAACCTCGACATGTCCGTCGATCCGCCGCCCGACCTCGCGGTGGAGATCGACATCTCCCGCGACTCACGCCGCCGCTTGAGCATCTACGCCGCGCTGGGCGTCCCCGAAGTTTGGCGCTTCGATGGCACCTCGCTGACCGTCTACGTGCGACAAGCCCACGGCGAATACGAAGCCGCCCCCGTCAGTCCCCACTTCCCCTCGATCCCACCCACCGAGATCGAAGCCATTCTGAAACGCCGCCACGAAATGGACGACAACGCCCTGATGAAACTCTTTCGCGCCCGTGTCCGCGAACTGAAAGGCCCAACGCCATGACCGCAACCGCCGAGCAGGTTCTGGAAGCCGCCTGCACCCTCACCGAAGACGACCGATTTCTGCTGATCGACGCACTCATCGCCACTCTGCCGACACAAGCCTCGGACCTCACCAACCCAGAGTGGCTCGACGACATTCGCCGTCGTTCGCGAGAAGTCCTCGCAGGACAAGTGATGCCGATTCCTTGGTGCGAAGTCGAAGCCCGCGCGGATCGAAATGAGTGGCTCTGCTCATGAACACGGAAGCGTCCCCCACACCTTCGCAGCAACCCCGCCGCGCCTGGCGACAGTGGTCAAAGCTGGCCCGCGTGCGGATCGGCTTCGTGCTGCTGCTGGTTGTTGCGATTTCAGTGTTCGCGCTGTGGTGGCCGCGACGTGGTGTGGTGGCTGTCCTATTCATGGGTGGCGACGTTTACGACGCCCATGCCGTTGATCGAATCAAATCGCTGCAATCGCGAGTGGCGATTGATGTCTGGGCGGTCATTGGGCCGTGGATCGAACCTCATGCCAGTTGGCTCGCCACTGATGGGCAGGTCTGCCATGTCTATTTGTACAACACTCCATCGGCAGAAGGTCTGTTCAAGCATCTTCGACGGTTTCCACGGCTATCAAAAGTTGCATTTCATGCCGGACAGGTTGGTCCGGCACTGGACGAGTTGGCGGAGATCAAGACTCTAAAGACCGTCGATGTTTTGGGTGTGCAAGCGTCAGACCATCTTGGTGAACTAAACCGGTTGCCGCACATCGCGGAGCTCAGTGTGTACGGTGGTTGCCCCAAAACGGGAGGCGGCTGGAAGGGACTGCGTGACATGCCTAATCTACGCCGTCTTAGGATCGAATACCCCGCCAGCTTCGAGGCATTGGAAGAAGTCGGACAGATCCCCTCGTTGAATTGGTTGATTTTGATGAATGGCGTTCAAAAGGACGATGACCTTCGGCTGTTGAGTGGAAGCAGAACGCTGAGATTTTTCGATGTAAGTCGTGGGAGTGGAGTCAAAGGACGTGTGGCGGGTGGAATCGGTGCCGAAGGACTTAAGCACCTCGCTCGAATTCACTCGTTGGAGATGCTGACCCTCCACCTCTGCTCGGCCACGGACGACGAGTTCCAAGTTCTCGCCGAGTTGCACAATCTGAAACGGTTCACCATTGGAACAACAAATGTGACACCGGACGGAATCGACCGGTTGAAGTGGGCGCTGCCGAAGTGCGAGGTCGATAGTCCGTAGAGTTGGTGACGGCGATGTCTCGCTTCCTCTCGCAATGTGTCGTGGCTACCTTGCGCCCGCTTCGTTGAGAAATCTGTGCTCAGCGAAACTGCTCGCATTCATCGAGATTGTCCGTGCGCCCATTTCTGGTTTCTGCGACGATCGCCATCATGCTGACGCTCCTCTTCTGGGGGCCGCTCTGGCTGGGGTACGGCTTCGTTGGCGGAGACCTCTATCCGTACTTCTTTCCGCAAAAGGCGTTCTTCTCCGACCGGCTGCAGGCAGGGGAGTTTCCGCTGTGGAACAACCTGACGGGGTTCGGCTATCCGGTGCTGGGGGAGAGTCAGACGGGAGCCGCCTATCCGCCGCATCTCGTCGCGTATTACTGGCTCGACGTGAACACGGCGTACAACGTCGAGCATCTGCTGCATTACGTGTTGTGCTTCGTGGCGACGTGGCTCTTCGCGCGGCGGGTGGGATTGGGGGCGAGCGGTTCAACGCTGATGGCTCTCGTCTTCACCTACGGCTGGTTTCCACCGAGGGCGTGTCTCGAATGGGCCATCGTCACGGGAGCTTGGTTGCCGGTCGCGCTCTGGTGCGTCGAGTCATTCCTGCAAACCCGCTGGTGGCGGTATGCGATTGGGCTGAGCTTCGCCCTCGGACTGCAACTGCTGGCGGGGCATTTTCATTTGGCATTCATCACGCAGATGTTGGTGCTGGCGTATGGCGTGTGGAGGCTGTGGTGCTTCCGGTGCGATGCCTCTTCTCTTGTCCCCTCGCCCCCGTCGGGCACCGCCGCTTTGGGTGGTCGGGAGAGGGCTAGAGTGAGGGGGCTGAGTGGCGAACACGCGCTCCATGCAAAATCGACCTCTTCCTCTGCCACTCAACCTTCGACCATCCACCTTCAACCTCTCGCCGAAAGCCCCCCTCACCCTAACCCTCTCCCCCCCAAGGCGGGGGGCGAGGGGACAAGGCAAGAGAAGGCAGAAGAACCCCTCACCCTAGCCCTCTCCCCGCAAAGCCGGGGCGAGGGGACAAGGCGAAGAGTCCTCATACCGGTAGCGGCGTTAGTCACGTCAATCGTCGCCGGGTTCCTGCTCGCCGCCGTCCAGCTTCTTCCCGCCTGGGAATTGAAGACGCGCAGTTCGCGAGCGACTGTGGGGGGCGAGCATGATCCTGCTTATGGGCATCTGCCGCCGCTGTATGTCTCGCAACTCGTTGCGCCGTTTTGGTGGTACAGCCCGATTGCGAATAGGGATGCAGGGCTGATCCGCGACGTGGCCGAGTTCGGTGCGCCGTGGCATTGGTTCGGGCCGCATCACGATCTCGAAGCGGCCGTGCAACAGACGAAGTTCGGTGCGCTGCGAACGGGGACGAACAAGGTTGAAGCGCATCTGTACTGCGGCCTCGTGCCGCTGGGGCTGGCGATCTGGTGGGTCCTCCTCGGGCGTAAGCCCTCTTCAAACCCTCTGAGCGGGGGACGTAAGTCCCCTGGTTCTTCGAGGCGAAAACAGATGTCGATCTCGAGTGGGGGCGCAGAACAGACCTCTGAGCGGGGCGGCGTTAGCCCCCCGGTTCTTCAAAAACGGGCTGACGCCCAAGAGCCAGGGGACTTACGTCCCCCGCTCGGAATTTCTGTTGATGGAATTTCTGTTGATGGAACGTCTGTTGGTGGAACGTCTGTCCGAGGAGTGTCGGCTCGTGCAGAAACATTGTTCTGGACCATCGCCGGGCTGATCGCGCTCGTCTACGCGACCGGCTGGTTGCTGCCGGTCGCTCGGTACATCCCCGGCTTCAATTTCTTTCGTGGTCCAGGGCGGTACGGCATCGTCACCACATGGGCCATCGCGCTGCTGGCCGGTCGGGGATTGGAAGCGTTGTTGACACGACGCGAACTGGCAGGGCGTTGCGTGGTGATCGGCCTCGTGTTCTGGTCCACCTGCGGCGACTTGTGGCTCGTCAGTCGGATGGTCACGAATGTGGTGATGGTCTCGCACCCGGCGATTTCATTCCGCGAGCAAAGCCACGTTCGCAAGCTGCTGCTCGATGAACCGCTCGCGCCGCGTCTGTACTGTCCCGGCCAGAACGTCGGGACGCTGCTCGGTGTGTCGTGCCTGCCGGTCTATCTCGGCATTGCACCGAAGGAGTACGCCGACGCCAAGTTCGCGGGAGCCGGGATGCCGCAGCCAACGAGTGACGGGCGACCGATCCTCGCTGACGATCCGTTCTCGAAATGGCTCCGTTCGTCGGGCGTCACTCACTTGCTGAGCTTCGATCCACTCGACGAACCGTCCTGGCGCGCGACTCGAATCTGGAGCGGCGTTGACGAGATGCTGAACCGCGCATGGGGACGCCGCGAACCGATCTACCTCTACCGGTTGGAAGCGGACGAGTCCGGCCAAGTACCGAACCGTGTCGCGTTCACGGCGCTGCTCGACGACCACGTTCGCAACAGCCCGGCGACAGCGGTCGTGCGCGCGCAGCGCGAGGCCAATCAGATCGTCGTTGAGATCGACTCGGGCAACGGTGGCGAACTGGTTTTGAAAGAACTCGCCTATCCCGACTGGACCGTGTCGAACAAGGACCGGCCGCTGTTTGCATCCCAGAATGGATTTCGTTTCGCCGCCTTTCCAGGCGGCGTGCAACGTGTGATGTGGACGTATCGTCCGCGCAGCGTGCTGTTCGGTGCGGCGATCAGTTTGCTGACGCTGCTCACGTTGGCCACGATCGCTCACGTTCGCTTCTGGCATCGCGACCGGCTAGACCGGTATTGGGCGAGCTGGTTCCGCCCGCGTTCCTATACCTCGCGCGGTCAGTGATGAGACATCTGAGCGGGGCGGCGTCAGCCCCCCGGTTTTTGGGCGTAAGCCCTCTTGGGAAG
>JAYTGQ010000530.1:0-1670 GCA_043733345.1 Schlesneria sp. | reverse complement strand
GTCAGCCCCCCGGTTCTTCCAGCGGAGGGCTTACGCCCAAGAATCGGGGGGCTGACGCCGCCCCGCTCAGATGTCTCATAACCGACCGTGCGAGGTATAGAACTCGCAGCCTGACGGCATGCAACTCGCCAAACACTCAGATGGGGCCGCGTGAGTTGACGCGCCCTCGCAGAAGCGACCGTTTGGCGAGGGAGAGTGGGTCTGATTCGCGGATTCCGCCGGTTCCCGCCAATCGGGCCTCAAGTTTTGACCGGGCGACGCTCTCAACTGCCAAAGTCGTCTTGTGAGCCTCGAAAACGTGGACTATGTTCCCGCCGCCTTTCTCCCCCCACTCACATCTCAATCAAGATGGCGCAACTTCGGCTCAGTCTTCATTGGCTTGTCGAAAGTTGGCCGTTCACGCTTCCATGAAACAGGAGTAGCGAAGCCATGCGCACCATGGGTCAATTCACACGGTTTTCGATCTGTCTCACGTTGTTGGTGCTCTCTACGGGTTGTCGCGCCAGCAACGGCTGGATGATGAACAACTCCGGGATGGGCTACTACCAAAAAGGGAACTACACGAAGGCGCGGCAAGAGTTCGCTCGGGCCATCGCCGACGATCCTTATCACCCCGACTACCGCCACAATCTGGCGATGGCCATGCAAAAGCAGGGCGATCTGCCGGGAGCCGAACGGGTCCTGCGACACACTCTGTCGATCGACCCGATGCACCAGCCCACCTATCACGCGCTGGCTCAAAGCTTGATGCTGCAACAGCGTCCTGACGAAGCTCAGGAACTGTTGGTTGGTTGGGCGGAGACTCAGCCCTACGCGACTTCATCGCACGTCGAGATGGCATGGTTGCAGCGCGAGCTGGGGAACACGGCTGGTGCTGAGCAGTCGCTCCGTCAGGCGTTGCAAGCCGAGCCGAACAACCCGATCGCACTGGCTCATCTGGGACAGGTCCACCACGACGCGGGGCGTCCGGATCAGGCGGCGGCGTACTATGAACGCTCGCTCGCCTCGCAATGGGATCAACCCGAAGTTCATTCCCGATTGGCCACGGTTTCCAGCCGCCGCGATGTCCGGCGGTCAGCCATGATGCACAACGCGAGCTATTCGCAACCGAGCACGTTTGCATCGGGACCAATCTCGCTCGACCAATCGACGTTCGCCGCAATGCCACTCGAAGACCCCGTGGATACCCGCCGGATGACTCGACGTGAACGACGACACCCACACGGCAACGTGGCTGGCGGTTATCCGCTGCCGACCTATGGAACTCAGACCGCCTTGTGGAGTCCGACGGGGACCGCGATGTCTCAACCGATGATGTCTTACCAGCAGCCGATGATGGCGGATCAGCAGTTCGCAGAGCAGCCGTACACGGTGCAGTACCCGGCGACGGCCGAGCAAATCATGTTGCCCGGCACGACAATGGGCGGTCCCGTGATGACCGCTCAGCCGATGTACTCGTCGCCCACGATGGCATCCGGGCCGAGCATCATTCCTCAAGCCGATCCCGCTCACGCCACGGGAACAGTCGCAGGGTTGCCGGTCGTCTCCCCGTACTGATCACAGCCTCGGTTTTAATGTTGTACCTCACGCGGTCAGTGATGAGATGTCCGAGCGGGGCGGCGTCAGCCCCCGGTTCTTGGGCGTAAGCCCTCTTCGGAAGAACCGGGGGG
>JAYTGQ010000529.1:0-4996 GCA_043733345.1 Schlesneria sp. | reverse complement strand
GCTAGCCCCGGTTACACGGCATGAACCGGGGCTAGCGCCGCGCGGCTAATTTTCGGAATGCGTATTACAAGGCCAATGCCTGTTTCCAATGGGAAGAGTTGCTCAAACGAGGCTCTGTCGGAAAACGATCAGCCGCTGGGCGCTAGCCCACGGTTTCCCGCAGAAACCGGACGCTAGCGCGTTCCGGCTGATCGTTTTCCGACAAAGCCTCGTGGTCCTTTGACCGCGATCACCTGCCAGCCTGCACGATCCGTTCGATCTCATCCAATTCCAGCGGGGCGGACTTGGTGACGGATTCGAGTCCGTCGGGGGTCACGACGACGGTGTCTTCGACGCGGATGTAGAGCTGTTCGTCTGGCACCCACAGTTGGGGATCGAGGGCGAAGACGAGGCCCGGCCGCAGTGGGTCGGGCTTGTAACTTCCCACGTCATGCACGCACATGCCGACCGGGTGCGTGAAGGCGACTTCGCTGTCGATCATCTTGAGTGCGGCGTCGCGATAGGCGGGCTTCGACCACGGCCACGCGGACCAAACGGGACGGATGGTCTCGGCCGCTTCCGTCGCCAAGTCACGGGTGAGGACTCCGGGGCGAATCGTCCCCTTCAAGAGCACCTTGTGATACTCGACGACGAAGCCGTACAGCTCGCGCTGGACCGGCGAGTACGTGCCATTCACCGGCCACATGCGGCCGATGTCGCTCGTGTAGCAACCGACATCCGGCGCGTAGTCCATCAGGACCAGCTCGCCCTCGTTCAGCACGCCGTTGTTGCGGTAGTAGTGAGCGTTCCAGATGTTCGCGCCGCTGGCCACGATCGGACGATAGCCCGGTCCCATCGCACCGCTTCGCAAATAGAGATGGTCCGCTTCGGCCGCCAACTCAAACTCGAAGAGGCCCGGCCGGGTGATCTGCATCGCCGCGACAACGGCTTTCGCAGTCAGTCGTCCCGCGCGGCGCATCAGTTCAATCTCGCGATGACTCTTGATGAGCCGCAGTGGGTCGAGGATCGGCGACAGGTCGTGGAATTCGGCCTGCGGACAGATGGTGGCCAGCTTGTCTCGAAAGTGTTCTTCGCGGGAAGGCCGTCCGTCCCACGGATCGGCGTCGCGCAGGTGCTTCGCGTGGAGCAACGTGTCACGCGAAGCTTCGCGTCCCTCGGCCGGAGCCATCGGCGTGAAGAGACTCGCCGCGTCAGTCAGGTCGGTGGCGAGTGCTTCCAACGGCTTCACGTCATCGACGCCGGTCAGTTTGCAAACCGCAGCGGGATCGCTGGAGCTGAGCTGTGCCCCTTCGCTTTGTTCGTGCTTGGGATCGCGTCGTGACAGATAGAGCGTCGTCCAGCGCATCGACCCGTCAAGCCGCAGATACGCATGAGGCACCTCGACACCGCAGAGGTAATAGAACTCGTTCGTCTGTCGAAACAGATCGAACGCGCCGGTCGCAGGTCCGCCCGCGAGGACAGCCACGCCCTGCTTGCCGATCGCGTCAAACACCCGCTGCCGACGCAACTCGAACTCGGCGGGAGGAAAGTCCATTTGGAAGTGGCTCATGGTGAAAGGATGCTTGCGGGAGGATGTTGTCGAGCGGTCGAATGCTCGGAGCGACGTGACTCAATCTAACGTAGGGTGGGTCGAGGGGACCGGATGATTCACCACGAAAAACACGAAAGACGCGAAAGGGAAGAAAAGGCGAGAGTTCTGCTCCCCAGCGACCGCCAAAGAACGACGCGCAATGTCTGGCGATGCTCTGACCGCAACTCTCTTCATTTTCGTGTCTTTCGCGTATTTCGTGGTTCCTCATGATTTATCCGGGTGAGGGGCGAGTCGTCGAGAGACAGTCAACTCGCGTGTCAGACGTTTCACAAGATCGGGGTGCCGAGACTCCAAGGCGTTCCACTCTGAAGCAAATCCCCCCTCACCCTAACCCTCTCCCCCCGAAGACGGGCGGGAGAGGGGACCAGAAAAGGGCCACCAATGAACGACTGCACCCTGGGTCGAGTCTTCGAGGCTCGTTCGTGTTCGTACTCGAGCAAACTCGCTACTCTCTCGCCCCGCCGAATGGTCGGCGTTGATCTCTCACAACCTGTGATCCTCCCGCGCGAACGCGGTCGAGACGGCAAGGCCCTCGCGATCGCGGTTGCCTCCGTACCCGAACGCCTTCCTCACACATCGACCCCCACCATGAGCCGCATCCCACTGATTGCCACCGCCGCGTTTGGTCTTGAAGCCGTTGTCTCGCGCGAGTTGATGGAGCTGGGATACACCGATCAGACCGTCATGGATGGTCGCGTGAAGTTCGTCGGGGATGAGCTGGCGATCTGCCGCTGCAACCTGTGGCTCCGTTCGGCCGACCGGCTGCTCGTGGAAGTCGGTTCGTTCGAGGCGTGGGATTACGAGATGCTCTTCAATCAGGTGCAGTCGTTGCCGTGGGACGAGTGGTTGCCGTTCGACGCCAAGTTTCCCGTCAGCGGCAAGTCGGTGAGATCACAACTGCACAATGAGCCGAGCATTCAGAGCGTCAGCAAGAAGGCGATCGTCGAGTGCCTCAAGCAGACTTATCAGCGGCACTGGTTTGAAGAGGACGGTCCCGAGTATCCGATCGAGGTCGCGATCTTGAAGGACTGGGTGACGCTGAGCATCGACACGTCCGGCCCCGGCTTGCACAAGCGCGGCTACCGTCCGGAAGTGGCCGCCGCCCCGCTGCGCGAAACGACAGCGGCGGCACTCGTGCTGCTCAGCTATTGGAATCGTGAGCGACCGTTCGCCGATCCGTTCTGCGGTTCGGGCACGATCCCGATTGAAGCGGCCATGATCGCTCGCAACCGCGCGCCGGGAGCCAACCGCGCGTTCCAGTGCGAGCAATGGGGGCAGATCACACGCGACCATTGGAAGCAGGCGCGCGAAGAGACACGCGACAAGCAGCTTCCCAAACCGAGATTCACGTTGCAGGCGAGCGACATCGACGGCCGCGTGATCTCGCTCGCGAAGAAGAATGCGTTTGAAGCGGGCGTGGCCGACGACATCGAGTTCAAAAAACTCGACGTACTGGAGTTCAAGACGACGCGCGAGTACGGCTGCATCATCACCAACCCGCCGTATGGCGAACGCCTCGGCGACGATGATTCGGCCGCCGACATCTACGACGACATGGCCGACGCCTTCGAGCCGCTGAAGACATGGTCGATCTACGCCCTCACGTCGCACCCCGGCTTTGAACGTTTCTTCCGTCGCAAAGCCGACCGCCGCCGCAAAATGTACGCGGGCCGCATCGAATGCCACTACTTCCAATACTACGGGCCACGGCCGCCGGGCGAGCTGCCACTCGACGGTGAAGCGCCAGTGTCGAATGAGCCGCCATCTGTGAGTCCAGCCGACGGCTCAGAGATGACTTCGCCCGCTGTCGAGGCTGACTCAGGAACCGGCACAAATTGACTTCGCGAATCGTGTGGCTGGGGTCGGCGCTTCGCCGCCCCCAGTGGAGTTGCGCACGTAGGATGGACGCCTCGTCCGTCCGAGCTTTCCATCAAGGGCCGGACGGACGAGGCGTCCATCCTACGTTCTTCAACCGGCGGCTATTCGATCAGCGGTTGTGCGGCGGGTTGCGGCCGCCCGTTGACAGGTAACACGAGTGGCGGAAATTCGTGCGCGTCGTACGGCTGCGGTATCTCGACTGTGAAGGTGATGAACGTCTCTTTCTCGATGTTCCTATTCCGCTCTTTTCTCGTCGAGACGAAGTTGCCGATAGCCAATGTCTGTCCGTCCTTCAGATCGACCGTTGACTGGATACGGCGCCGGGTTTTTCCGGGCACAAACTTCCCGTTGAGTGTCACTCCATTAGTCTCGTCCAATTCACTGTGTTCAATCTCTACTTGGAGACGAATCTGATCCTTGTCGGTGATCGTGGGCGTGGCAGTCACCGTCGTGCCAAACGTGAATTCCTCCGGGCCGCCGACCAGTGCGATTCCGGGAGTGGGAAGCTTCCCGCCACTCGTCACTTTTCCCGTTCGGCCTGACAATACAACCAGCGTGGGTGAGGTGAGAACCCGCACGCCCGGCGCGTCTTGAATGCGCGTCATCAGTTCTTGAAACTTCTGTTTGTCAGCCTGAATCGCGAGTGGGAAGGACTGACCGGGTGCGGTATTCCACGGGATGAGTGAGCTGTTCTTGAGCAGCTTCCTCGCATCGCCATCGTCCACTTCAATGATCTTGATCGCGACCACCACCCGATCCGAGGTGATCCCCTTCTCGACGCGCAGCTTGAGACGCTCGATCTCCGCTTTCAGCTCGCTCAACTGAGCCTGCTTCGTGGCGAGTAGCAGTCGCGGTGCGTACTTGGTCTGAAAGTCTTGCAGCAGCGTGCTGACTTGCTTGGCTTCGTCGGTGAGTCCGGCGGCGGTCAGGCGAAGAATGGCTTGCGTGAGGTGGTAGGGAATCTCGTCACCGGGTGGACTGACCGCCGTTGGTCGCACAGCCGCAGCTCGCATTGGCACGGCGCACTGTTCGTAGGCGAGTGCTTCCGCGTGGGAAGCGAACACCTTCAACTCATTGGGTGGCAGAGGGACCGGCGCTGCGGGAGCCGGTTCGTCGTCGAAGCCCGCTTTCACGACGAGCAGCTTGCCGATCGGTTCGGCCGGGCCGAGCACGGCTCCGTCCGAAGTGTCTTCAGCGACAACACAGGCGGCTCGCGCGAGGGCGGCCAAGACGAGACTGCTCAACACGAACTGACGAACACTCATCGTCGGCCTCCTTGCGAACGAGACGGTGGGACAGGTCTGCGGTGCAGTGCGACACTTGAGACCGCGCGTGAGCGACGAACCGCCTCGCGCACGAACGAGTGAGCCTGAATGCAGGGAATAGAAATGGGATCGGGGGAGGCAGGGATGTAGCTCATCAGTCCATTCTGGTCAATTGCGATCTCACACGCGCTTCCGCCGAAAGATGTAGGGTGGGTCGAGTCTTCGAGGCCCACAGTAAGTCGTTTCGTAGTCGGTGGGCCTC
>JAYTGQ010000528.1:0-5001 GCA_043733345.1 Schlesneria sp. | reverse complement strand
TAGCCGCCGGTAGTTCCAACTCACCGGCGGCTAGCGCCTTGCCGCTCACGGGAAGTTATTTCGTGCCAGTTCCTTACCCTACGTCTGTTCAACAGGCCGCTAACAACCCCGCTGCTCTCAGACTCATGCTCATCGAAGGTCTCGTCACCAGCCTCAGTCTGTCGGGCGAGTTGAATCTTGCTCCGATGGGGCCGGTCGTGGACGAGTCGTTCGCACAGCTCACGCTCCGTCCGTTTCAGACCTCGACCACTTTCCAGAACCTGAAGCAGCGACCGTGCGGAGTGTTTCACATCACGGACGATGTGCTGCTGATCGCGCGGGCGGCGCTGCATCGCCTCGACACGATCCCGGACACGGTCGCCGCACGCTCCATCGACGGGCGAGTCTTGGCTGACTGCTGCCGCTGGTACGAATTCGAGATCGTCGAGCGTGACGATTCGTCCGAGCGAACGCGTCTCGAAGCGAAGGTCGTTGACAGCGGTCGAGTCCGCGATTTCATCGGCTTCCATCGTGCTCGACACGCCGTATTAGAGGCGACGATCCTCGCGACACGCCTGCACCTGATTCCCGAGGCCGAGCTACGAACCCAGTTAAAGGCCCTCGCCAGCCCCGTGGAAAAGACTGCCGGGCCTCGCGAACGGGAGGCGTTCGAGCTGGTCTGCCACTACGTGGATGAGTGGTATCGCACGGCCACCGCAGCTTCGTAATTCGACTGTGACGGATGACTCGATTGAGATCAGTGCCAAGTGACAAGTGATCAGTGCCAAGTGCAAAAGTTAACAGCCTGTTGAAAAAGGGAGGGCGAGGCTCCCGCCGAGCCATGTGCGTGAGAAAAGTCGCTTGTTACTCGCGGCTCGGCAGGAGCCTCGCCCTCCCGACAGCCGTTTTTCAACAGGCTGCTAGTGTGCCTGCCGCCCACGATAAAGACCGCGCCGAGGCATCGAGCCAGCCCGATCACTTCGCGTATTCGACCACGCGCGTTTCGCGCAGCACGGTGACTTTGACTTCACCGGGATACGTCAGATTGGCTTCGATTGCCGCAGCCATGTCGCGACAGAGTCGTGCGGCTTCGCGATCGTTGATCTCTTGCGGATTCACCACGACGCGAATCTCACGCCCCGCCTGGACTGCAAACGCTTGCTCGACGCCGGGGAAGCCGCAGACCAGCGTTTCGAGTTCTTCCAAACGACGCACATATTTTTCGAGCGTCTCACGCCGCGCCCCCGGTCGCGAAGCCGAACACGCATCGGCGGCCGCGACCAGCACCGTGTAAATGTAGTCCGGCCGAATGTCGTCGTGATGGCCGAGCGCCGCGTGAACGACCTCACCCTTCTCGCCGTACCGCTTGAGCAGCTCGGCCCCGACTGCTGGATGACCGCCTTCCATCTCGTGATCGGCCGCTTTGCCAAGGTCATGCAAGAACCCGCAGCGTCGTGCGAGGTTGCCGTTCAAGCCCAGTTGCTCGGCCATCAGCCCGGTCAGGTGCGCGACTTCGATCGAGTGTCGCAGCACGTTTTGGCTGTAGCTCGTACGGAAGTGCAATCGGCCCATGAAGTCGAGCAACTTTTCGTGCAAGTTCGGCACATCGGCCTCTTGCGCCGCTTCGGTCCCTTGGCGACGGATGAAGGCTTCCATCTCCTTCTGAGTTTCCAGCACGACTTCGTCGATGCGCGTCGGGTGGATGCGGCCGTCTTGAATGAGTTTGACCAGTGCCTGCTTGGCCGTTTCGCGTCGGACGCTGTCGAACGCCGAGACGACCACGACACCGGGCGTGTCGTCCACAATGACATCGACGCCGGTCGCCTTCTCGAACGCGCGGATGTTGCGACCTTCGCGACCGATGATGCGGCCCTTCATCTCGTCGCTCGGAATGTCGATTGTGGAGACCGTCGATTCCGAGGTGTGTGCCGAGGCATACCGCTGGATCGCCATCCCAATGATCTCGCGGGCCATTCGCTCGGACTGCTGTTTCAGATCGGCTTCCTGCTTCAGAATCAGCGCCCCGGTTTCGTTCTTCAGTTCGCGTTCGAGCTGTCCGAGCAGCAGGTCAGTCGCGGTCTTCTGGTCGAGGCCACTGATCTTGTAGAGCTGTTCCTGTGCCTGTTTGGCGCTCTTGTCGAGTTCCTTCTCTTTCGCATCGACGACTTTGTTTCGCTCGACCAGCTTCTGCTGAGTTGTCTCCAGCATCCGCTCTTTCTTGGCAATGTCGTCCTGCTGCTCCTTCAACCCCGCGCCCCGTTTATCGAGCTGACGTTCTTGATTTCGCAGTTCGTCGCGCGCGACGTTGAGTTCTTTGTCGGCTGCCTCGCGTCGTCGCAGTCCTTCTTCTTTCGCGGTCAATTCGGCCGTCTTGACGAGGTTCTCGCCTTCGCGTTTGGCCTGAGCGACGATCTCGTCGCGCGTCTTGAATGCCGTGCCGCGAATGGTTCGCTCGGCAATAAATCCCACCGCACCGCCTAGGATCAAACCCAGCACGGCTCCAATCAGATACTCCATTGCTCGACTCCCCAATGTCTGTTCCGGAGACGCCAACTCACCGTCGCGTACGGGGCGAGCATGGTCGAGAGGAAGACACAGTCCAACCTGAGGCACTCGCAGCAGATTGAAATACGTAGGGTAAGCGTCTCGCTTGCCCGTCCGCGAAACGAGCAAGCCGGAGGCTTACTCTACGTTTTTTAACCGTCTGCTAGGCCACAGACCGACTGGTGGAGCGAATGGTTGTCGAGAGAGATGTTCAATTGCGATGAATAGACCGTGACGGAAGAGACACCATCACGAGAGAGGTCGATGTAGGCCAAGCCCCTCGCGCGACGAGTGGCCAGCTTGCCAGCAGCCCGTCCTCACGAGCCAATTCCTCACGAGTAACGTCCCTTGGAGGACTCACTCCCCACCAGCAGGCGACTCGCGCCAGCCAAGAGGAACCGCACGAATAGACTCGCCCACGTAGCGACTCCCGGTGCATTGCCAGTGAAACTGGCATGCGGCGGCAGACGCGACGCAGCACTTCGTGACCACGGCTGATCAGCCGCATCACGAAGCAGAGCAATTCGCGGAGGAAGGAAAACATCCTGGCTCTTTCACACAACAAATCATCACGCAGGAAAATGTCAGTGTGCCTCGAACGAGGACACCTTCAACAAACCATTCGGCTCCGAGTCCCCATCGACCCGGCGATCTCACAGAGAAGTGTTCTTGACGAAAACGTCCCGAAGGATCGGCGGGCATGGTATCAGGTGACGCCACCCGTGCAACTCAGCCCTTTGACGCACTTAGGGGCTGTGCAGAATTGAATTCCGAGATTTCTACGTTGGACCACACGATCACTCTCACAGACTCTGGGGAGTAAACAAGGCACAAGACTTCAGAAACGCAGAGGGCGCGGAGATCGCAGAGAAAGCGAGGAACACCGTCCCGATGAACTTCAAATCTCCGCGTCCTCTGCGCTCTCTGCGTTTCTAACCTGTGTGATTGCTCCCAAAAACGCTCGGAACTTAAAAATGCACAGCCCCTTAACCCATCCTTGCGCGTTGCGGTCCTTCGTGCGAGTTTGTGATATACCGCGAGCGGATGAGGATGGCACAATTCACACTAACCCGAAGCGTAAGCGAGGACGTGCGTTGCATCCTCGCTTACGCTTCGGGTTAGTGTCAGCTTCTCCCGCGTGCGGTATATTCTCCGTCCCGCTCGATGGATCGCTGCCGACGGATCTCTTCTGCTTGTTGAACGGATACGACTTGATGACCGAACTCCCTGTCCCAGAAGCCAACCTCCCTGCGGGCGACGTTCTCGCGGCTGTCTCCGAGACGCCAGCGCCTGTTCCTGCAACGAGCGGCCCCTCCAAGAAGCCACCTGTCAGCGACGGCAAGGTCTGGGTCGGCTTCGATCTGGGCGGGACGAAGATGAGTGCCGTCTTGTTTGATCGCAAGTTTGAAGCGATCGCGCGGCGCAGGAAGAAGACGCGCGGGTCCGATGGCGTTGAGGCGGGTCTCGAACGAATCCGGTCGGTCATCGACAAGCTGCTCGAAGAGTCACAAGTTCCGCGAGACCGTTTGGGTGGGATCGGCATCGGCTGTCCGGGTCCACTCGATCTCGATGAAGGCGTGATTCTCGAACTGCCCAACCTCGGTTGGAAGAACGTGCCGCTCAAGAAGCTGCTTGAGAAAGAATTCGGCTGCCCGGTCTTCCTCAGCAATGATGTCGATGCGGGCGTCTACGGTGAGTACCGCTTCGGTGCGGCGGTCGGCGCGAGAACGGTTCTGGGCGTTTTCCCCGGCACGGGGATCGGCGGCGGATTGGTCTACAACGACAGTATCTATCGCGGGAAACGAACGAGTTGTCTGGAGATCGGCCACGTCTTGGTCGTCTCCGACGGCCCATTGTGCGGCTGCGGACGACGCGGCTGTCTGGAGACCGTGGCCAGCCGGTTGGCGATGTCGGCCGAGATCGCGAAGGCGGCGTATCGCGGTCAGGCTCCGCAAATCCTGCGCATCGCCGGAACGGACCTCGCCAACATTCGCAGCGGCACCATCAAAGAGGCCATTGAGAAGGGGGACGAGGTCGTCGAGCAAATTGTGCGCGATGGCGCGCGGCATCTCGGGACCGCGATCGCCGGCGCGGTGAACCTGCTGCTGCCGGATGTCATTGTGCTCGGCGGTGGTCTGGTGGAAGCGTTGCCGAAGCTGTACTTGGAGGAAGTCGGCAAGACGATTATCAAACACATCATGCCGTCGTTCCAAAAGACGTACGAGTTGAAGGTGGCCAAGCTCGGCGACGACGCTGGCGCGATGGGAGCCGCCGCCTGGGCCAGACGCTGCGTGGAGCAATAGAAAAACGTTTCCGACAGAAGTGGTGAGCCGGGCGGCGTAAGCCCTCGGACTTTTGAGATTGCAGCTCAGAATCCGGGGGCTTACGCCCAATGGCACTCACTTTGTGATTCTGTGAGCGGCACGGCGCTAGCCGCCGGTTCTTTTCCAACTAAGAAACCGGCGGCTAGCGCCGTGC
>JAYTGQ010000527.1:0-1679 GCA_043733345.1 Schlesneria sp. | reverse complement strand
CTCAAGTCAGTCTCCCCATCCCGCTGCTCAGGACCGGATAGCCAAGAGCCCGTATTTGTGTAGATACGAATGGGCTGGCCCCGGTGGCTCGCGGGTTTCTGCACTACTCACGTTGGGTTTCAAGTGCAGTCACAAGTAATGCAAAAACCTAAATCCACCGGGGCAAGCCGGGTGGGGTTTGCTTGTTTGAGGACTAGAGCGGGTCTCACGTCTTTGACACCGGCGGGCCGCAACGCGGACAGATCGTTTGAGTTGGTGAGGCGGTCATTGTTGCAGGCCGACGACCTGCCGTTTCAGGACGCGCGGGCGGTGCCCACGCGGTTCAAAGCGGGCCACAAGCCACCACCTCACTTCACATCGCCACGCGGACCGCATCCGCGACGTTGATCGTACCCTCATACAGCGAGCGGCCGATGATGGCTCCGACTAGCTTCGGTTGTTGGCGCGAGACCGCAGCCAGTCGCTCGACATCCGCCAGCGTGGTGACTCCGCCCGACGCGATCACCGGCAGGCCGAGGTCCGCCAGCGCGAGCATGTCGCGGATCGTGGCTTCATCGACACCCTGCATCATTCCGTCGTTGGCGATGTTCGTGTAGATGACAGCGGCCAGATCGAGGCCCAAAAACTGGCGGGCCAAGTCGATCGCCGACGTTTGCGACACGTCGAGCCAGCCCGCCGTCGCAACCATTCCGTCGCGGGCATCGAGCCCCAACGCGACTCGACCGGGGAAGAGTTTCGTCATGTCTCGAAACCAGTCGGGCTGCTTGAGGGCTTGCGTCCCGATGATCGCTCGCTCGACACCAACATCGTCCAACATCAGCCGGATCGATGCCTCGTCACGCAGTCCGCCGCCGAGTTCGCACGGGATCGACACCGCGCCGACGATGGCTCGGATCGCGTCCACGTTGATCGGCCGCCCCGCCTTCGCGCCGTCGAGGTCCACCAAATGGAGCCGCGTCGCGCCACCACTCGCCCACCGTCGAGCCATCTCACCGGGATCGTTCGAGAAGACGGTCTCTTGAGCGTAGTCGCCTTGTCGCAGCCGAACGCAATGTCCTCCACGAAGGTCGATGGCGGGCAGGATTTCCATAAGTTTGGTTCTATCGAGGGAGAGTGAAATTGGTCAGTCAGTCGTACTACTAGCCCGGATGATTCATGAGGAACCACGAAATACTCGAAAGACACGAAATTGAAGAGAGTTGTGGTCAGAGTACCTCAGACATCGCGCGTCGTGCCGTTGCGGTCACTTGAGATCAGTACTCTCGTCCCCTCTTCACTTTCGAGTCTTTCGTGTTTTTCGTGGTGAATCATCCGGGCTAGCTCTCGAAATATTGTCTGGCTGCGCGCATTCATGATGCCTGAAAGTAGCCTTCATCGCTCCGCGTGAAGGAAGCTGATCGCGAGTTTGACACGGATTAGTAAAGTCATCGGTCTACTCTCAATCGGCTACCTTCACGCGGAGCGATGAAGGCTACTTTGGTTGCGGCGAAGCCGCATCGTTTAACCGCGTGGGCAACGCCCCGCGCGTTGATGAGCCAAGCCGCCGTCCATGTCGCGCGACGCGTTGCCCACGCGGTTAACAGCCTGTTGAAAAAGCGGTGTACTTGGCGATGAGGGATTGTCGGTCGAGTTTGAGTTTGCCGAGCCAGTCGATTGCCGCTGGGGCTGGGGTTTCGTGG
>JAYTGQ010000526.1:0-5003 GCA_043733345.1 Schlesneria sp. | reverse complement strand
GACGGGACTACGGTAGTCCCGTCGCTCCGCCGACGGGACGAAACCACGGAGTTGTTCTGGGACCGATCCTGACGGCATGCGGCTCGCCAAAACCTCAGCTTTGGCCGTGGGAAGGGTTGCTCCACAAACAACACAACCCGGCTGCCGTGAAGCAGCCGGGTTGTGATTGAGGGGATCGTGATTTTGAACTCGTCGTTGATGAGCCGCCTGTTGAAAAACGTAGCTTGGACGCCTCGTCCGAGCGAAAACCAATTGGAAACGGACGGACGGGGGCGTCCATCCTACGGTTCTTCAACAGGCTGTTAGGCGGCGCGCTGATCGGACTCGGGCTGCGTGGTCTCCGTGGCAGCGGCAGGATTGAAGATCGTGGGAGTCCAACCCTTGAGGTTCGAGCCGGGTCCGCCGCGCGGTGGGTAGCCGTACTCGCGCAGTTTGCCCGACAGGGTGCGAATGCCGATTTGCAATGCTTTCGCCGTTTTCTCGCGGTTGCCCGCGAAGCGGTTGAAGGTCGCTTCGATCAGCTTGCGTTCCATCTCAGCCAGAGTGAGACCGGGCAAGCCATCGGCTTCTTCTTCGGTCAGATCGCGCGGTGTGAGCCACGCTTCGATCATCGAACCATTCAGCTTGGTGCCCCAGTCGAGAGCACAGGCGCGTTCGACGACATTTTCCAATTCGCGCACATTGCCGGGCCAGTCGTGCTTTTGCAGCAGATGTAGGGCATCGACCGTCAACGAGCGTGGCGGCTTCCCTTCGCGTCCGGAGACGCGACGCAGGAAGTGTTCGGTCAGTGGTGCGATGTCATCTTTGCGAGAACGCAACGTCGGCAATTCGAGCGAACAGGACTGGATCGCTTCGTGCAGATCGCGGCGGAAGAGACCCTTTACGACTAAGGCCGCCAAATCGGCGTGTGTTCCAAACACGAAGCGAACATCAAAACGGACTCGCTCTCCCGACTGAGGATGTTCAAACCGTTGATCGCGGATCAGCGCGACCAACAGCTTCTGAACCGGGAGTGCCATGAACTGCACTTGTTCGAGCAACAGCGTTCCACCGTCAGCCAACTCCAGCCGACCGGGCTGATGTTGCTGCTGACTGTATTGCCCAGGAATGCTTTCGCCGAACAACTCCAGTTCGAGTGTTTCGGCCGACAGCACGCTGCAATCGAGTTTGACGAACGGCCGATGGGCGCGCGGGCTGGAATCGTGAATGGCCTGCGCCACAAGGTCGATCCCCGAACCCGGTTCACCGTGCAACAACGCACAGTCGGATCGTTCGGCGGCGGACTGCACCTTTTGACGCAGCGTGTGCATCGCGGAACTGTGCCCGACCATCTCACGCAAGTTGCGATTGTTCAACTGTCGCTTGAGGCGACGGTTCTCGCCCTGCAACTTCGACTTTTGTACGGCGGCCGAGATCGCGAGTGCGAAGTACTCGGGCGTGTACGGTTGATGCAGGAGGTCGATCCCGTTGGTCGCGGGGAACAACTGCGGACCGTCACCGGAAGGGGAGCCAATCACACAAATCGGTTGTGTGGCGAGACCCTTCTGCTGGATCAGTCCGGCCAGCGCACCCGCCGTTTCCCCCGGAGGGAGCGAGCCGATCAAACAGGCGTCGCTCGGGTGTGCCGTCAGCGCCTGAGCGGCCGCTTCGTGCGAGGAAACCACACGACAACTCTGACCGGCGGCGTGAACATCGCGCTCCAGCCGCTGAGCCTCATCGGGATCGCACGAGACGATCAAGATATTCGGCGGCAAAAGGTTCGGCGGTGTCTCCCCAGACGGAACGCCGGCGGCAGCCGCGCGCTGAGGAAACGGGATCACATCGGATTGAGCGAACGACATAAAGTCACCGTGATCAGGAGGAACGACGGAGTGAAGGGCGCGTACGGCGGACGCTCCGCCGAACGCGAGTTCTTCGGTGACAGCGGCGAAGGCACCGCTCAAACAGAAAGGTTGGAAAGCGAGGGGAGACGTGTGACAGCGCGAGTGCGCGTGGTGCCGAAACGTGGGAACGACGAGTCGCAAATCGAGACCGTTCGCGGGAAGCGAAGCCGTCGAAAATGCGATCGGCGGACGCGGTGGCTCGGCCAATCAGATCGAACAAATTGTGAAGGGGGAGATCGACGGGCGGGGTTTATTCGCAACCGGCAGAATGTGTCAACGTGTTCTCACGACGGTTGCAAAAGATTGTAAAACAGGACGTTGAGAACGTGGCCTCCACAAAATTCGTGGTCGTTCGGCACGCATGTTTGAGGCTCAAAGAGCCATTTCTGACCGGAAACAGGCCGCAGCCCGCGCGGCCACCGCGCGACACCCGCCTTGCAATTCAAGCAGGTCCAGTATCTTCTCTCGCGAGAGACACCAACCCGCAGCGTGAGCAAGGATGCGCGAACCGCAGCGTAAGCAAGGAATCACGGTTCGGCATCCTTGCTCACGCTTTTTGAAGTTGCGCTCTTTCAGGAAGCATTCGCTCATGCACTGTGAGCGCCCGTCAGATTCATCGTACTTTCATCCGTGCCCCGGCTTTGCCATCCGTGCTACGGTGATGCTCCAGAATTAGCCCAGCGCGGCGGAGCCGCAACCAACGGAACAAGACGAGGTTGGTAGGAAGATGTGTGGCAGGAAAATGAAGAAAAATGAGTCGCCATGCCGTGTCCTCATCTTCTTGCCAACTCCATTGGCGACACCGGGTTGACAATCTGGAAATCTTCGCGCCCAGCGAAGAAACGAAACGTGAGTAGCACGGATGGCAAGGCCGGGGCACGGAGGAAGACCAAAAACAATCCGAAGCTGAGTTCACCGCCACTTACCGTGAGAAAGAGCGCCACTTCAAAACTGGCGCGTCAGGCTTCGATGAGTAAGCTGTTTTCTACCGCTCACCTGATGCAACACTCCGTCGTTAATCCGCCTGGGCCACGCCGCCCAAGCACCAGCGAGACCTCGAACGATGAGCAGTTCCGTAATGGCCTCCACCCCGAATCCAACCCCCGCTCCCAATCCGACCACCCACCATCCAGCATCGCCGCGCTATGCACACGCATTGGCCGAGCGACGGCAGCTCGCACGCGTCGAGCAGTTGGCTCAGTTTGGATTGGCTGTCGGTGGGGTGTTCGCTCTCACGGGAGGGTTCTGCTGGCTGTGCGTCGTCAGTTCGCTTGATGTTCTTTGGCTGACGCTGCTACTCACGGGATCCGTCTTGGTCGTGCTGGGAACGTGTGTTCCCGAATCGCTCGAACGACCGTGTCGTTGGTGGATGACGCTCGCGCATTGGCAGGGTCGCATCGTGATGACCGTCGTACTGACGATGGTCTATTTCACTCTGATCGTCCCCGCCGGTTGGCTGCTTCGCCGACGCCACGGAACCCATCCTTTTCACACTTGGAACGGCTCACCCCCAGCTAATGCACTCGGCTGGGAACCGCTACCGCAACGAGACCACGTTCCGTTATCCACCGCTGCTTCAGCAGGCGGCTCAGAGGCGCGTCACGTCGTGACTCGCGGCATCGCTCTTTCTGACAGACGGTCGCTGCCGAGGCTGCTGCTGGCAACACTCGGCTTCTTCTACGAACGTGGTCATTACCTGCTGCTGCCAATCCTGATCGTGTTGCTCGGCCTGGGCCTGCTCCTGTTCTTCGTGCAGGGTTCCGTACTGGCTCCGTTCATCTACACGCTCTTTTGACGTTCGCGAAACGAGTCGATCTGGGAGCAGTGTCATGACGGTCGAAGTCATCCGAGTCAAAGACGATTCCACTTCCGCTCCGCCAACTCGGCGCGGTGGAATTGAACAAGCCGTTCCCTGGGCGATGCTGGTCGTGACCCTCGCTGGCTCCTGCGGGAGCTGGCACTGGATGCTCGATCTCTGTTCGCATTTTCGGTGGTACTACTTCATCGCGGCGGCTCTATTGGGAGCGATGACTTGGCGCAGGAGCCGACGCGGCGCGCTGATGGCCCTCGGAGTGACGCTACTCTGGAATGGCGGTTTGCTCGCGCCGTACTACCTGCCGTGTACTCAGACACCCGCGACGGAACCGGGACTGACGGTGTCGCTCGTGTCGCTGAATGTCTTCACCGCGAACCTCAACAAGCAGGCCGTAATCGACTACCTGCGGGAACGGCAGGCCGATCTGGTGGTCGTGATGGAAGTGGACGACCGTTGGAGACTGGCGCTGGCGGAACTGGCTGATCTCTATCCGCACCAACTCATTCAGTCGCGCTCCGACAATTTCGGGATCGGACTGCTGTCGCGTGAGCCACTCGCCGACGGTCGTTTCATCGATGCGGGAAGCACGCGCGTGCCGACGATCGTGGCGCGCATCGAACGCGCCGGTCGAGCCTTCCTCTTGCTCGCCACTCACCCGCTGCCACCGATCGGCGCGGAGTACACGCGCGAACGGAACGCCCAATTGCGAGCTGTGGGCGACGCGGTGAAGCAATCTCTCCTGCCCAGCGTTGTCGTGGGTGACTTGAACGCCACGCCGTGGTCCTCGGCATTTCGAGACCTCTGCACCCGCAGTGGCCTCCGCGATTCCGCACTCGGTCGAGGCGTGCAGGGAAGCTGGAACGCGAAGATCGGACTGGTCCGCATTCCAATCGACCATGTCCTCGTTCCACTGAACGCGACGGTGATAAATCGATCGATCGGAAGAAACTGCGGTTCCGATCACTTTCCCGTGGAAGTCACCTTCGTTGTGCGCTGACTCGATCTCGTGTGGCTCGCGTGAGGTCTCGGTCACGAGCGAGGATTGTCAGGTTCCGTTGTTCGACAACTGTGTGAAACTCGCCACACGTTCGCTCACTGTGCCCGAATCCCAATAGGAAAAAGGGTTCTCCGCCATTCGTGTTGAAAGTTGTGTGATGTGAGCGGCAAGGCGCTAGCCGCCGGTGATTTCCGGCATGACCGGCGGCTAGCGCCCAATGGCACTCACTTTGTCGGCAAAGTAGCAGGCACATTCCATGTGCCGTCCGCATTTCTCAGGCTGACGGCACATGGAATGTGCCTGCTAC
>JAYTGQ010000525.1:0-5006 GCA_043733345.1 Schlesneria sp. | reverse complement strand
AGCACACTTAAACCGTGTCCAACCGACACCACCGTACAGGTCAAACCGCCGCGCGCTGGCATCCACCACGCCAGCGCCAACCCGAACACGATCCAAGTGAGACTGGCGCGTGGAGACAGAGACAGGCGTCCGTGCCAGCGATCAATCACCGCACACGAGAGCGTCAACACGTAGAAGCCGATCAACCACCAGAGAGGCGGCGACGAGACATAGACGTGACCAAGATCGACTCGCGCGGCCGCTTCGACCGCCGACAGGAACCAGCCCAGCGTCAAATCGAACGGCATTCCCAGCCAGCCGAATAACTGCGGCGAGACCAAGCCGAGCAACAGAAACGAGTAACCGAACCAGAACATCGCCACGATCAGCGGACTGAGCAGCACGTTCAACACGAAGCCGATTGGTGAGACCAGATGAAACTCGGATGCGATCAGCGGCGACGTGACGATCCAGATGGCCGCTCCCATCGCATAGCTCTCGCCAATCTTGTGAACCAGCCATGTGAGACCGACGCGCCACCCAGGCGAGCCACTCAGAGGCCCATCCATCTCAGCCAACGCGCAGCGGAACGGTCGCAGAAAACTGAGCACGATCAGGATCGCAATCACCGCCAAAAACGAAAGCTGTGCGCCCGAGTTGAACAAGTCGCTCGGATTCCACGCCAACACGAAGAGGGCCGCCAGCGCGAGTGAGTTCCACGCCGAACCGCTTCGTCCCGCAAGTTGTCCGAACGCGAGCACGACGGCCACGATGGTCGCACGCACGACGGGCGGGTTCGCGTCGGTCAGGACGGCATACGCGGGCAATAGGCCCAGCACGGCGATCAAAGAAAACGTCGCCGAACGCCGTAGACCGCGACAGATCAGCCAGAGCCAGCCCCACAACAGACCGACGTTCATCCCCGAGATCGCGAGGACATGCAGCGTTCCGCTCTCCGCAAATGCACGCCGCAGGTCTTGATCGAGATCGACGCGGCTTCCCAGCAGTAGCGACTGTGCGACAGCAGTGGTGCGAGGGCTGAGTTGCCGCGCAATCAGATTCTCCGCCCGGCGACGGCACTTCGATCTGAACACCGCGAACTGATCGAACAGTGTTCGTTCGCGATCGACGACACGCACCGCTGCGACGGACTCGGCCGCCACGAGGCAGTGCAGACCTTGAGTTCGCAGCCAACGCCCCGCATCGAACTCGCCCGGATTGGAAGGTGACGCCGGGCGAACCAGCTCACCAATAATCTCGATGATGTCACCAATCGCCAGCTCCGCGCAGCGACCGTCGATCGACAACCGTGCGAATCCCGTGACCGCCTGCGTTGCGAGGCCCTCGTTCAACAGTTCTCGACATTCGACCATGCTCACCGTTCGCTCGGCCGGTCGCCACGGAGTCTGCTTTGCACCAAGAACTTTGATCATCAGCGGTGACTGCACCAACTTGGCTCTCAACCGCACATGCTGTCCCGGTTCCGTGGCCCAGGCCGAGACATCGTTCTCGTCCAAACAACTCCAGCGCTGGTGATGCCACGCCGCACCGAGACTCGCACAACCGAGCAACAACAGCACCACCGAGACCAATCGCCCACGGAAAGCGAAGCTGGACGCGGCCCCTGTCACGAGGATCGCGCTGATGAACAACCACGTCGCCGCATCGAGTTCCGTGAGCCGATCCAACACGATGCCGAGCATCACTGCGAACGCGACGGGAACAGCAGGACTCCGGTGAAACCGCCCGCCCGCCACTGGCCGCGCAATCGGCTCGAAGACATGCAGCACAATGGCCCTCGCGGTTGAGTTCGCTCGTCAAAGTTCTCACTCGTGTGACTGGGGGCGGCGCTTTGCCGCTCCAGATTGGGTGGTATCCCAATTCGCTGGCGGCCACGAAGCACGGCCCCCAGCCACACTGTCATTTGAATCAGCACATTCACAGCACCTTGATGACGACCGCCGTGACATCGTCTTTCTGCGGGGCACCTTTGGCGAAGCGTCGCACGTCTTGGCAGAGTCGCTCCAAAATCTCTTCGGCCGGGCGATGTCGATGTTTCCGCACGCACCGCATCGTTCTGTCCCAGCCATACAGTTCCGTTTCACCCGCGTCGTTGGGCAGCGTGACCTGTTCCATGATGCCGTCGGTGGCGAGGACGATCAGATCGCCCGACTGCAGTTGAATCTCGGCCGAGGTCGGGAACGGAGTCTCCTCGAAGATGCCCAACACGGTGCCGGTGCTATCCAACCGCGAGACCTCATCGGACTTGAAGAGGATGTTGGCCTGATGGCCGGCCGAGGTGTAGACCATCGACCGACGGACGGGGTCGAGCCGCACGGCGAAGAGCGTCACGAACATTCCTTCGGGGAGGTCACTCTCCAAGACTTGGTTCAATCGCTGCAAGGCTTCGCCGATGTCGGTCTCGTAGTGCAGAATCGTGCGCAGTGAGGCGCGTGTCTCGACCATTTCGAGTGCCGGGCCGAGACCGTGCCCGCTGACATCGCCGACCACCACGACCAGCCCGCCGTTGGGAGGGACGATGTAGTCGTAGTAGTCGCCGCTGGTGAGGCTGGCGGGATGAGTGACCCCACAAACTTCAAAGCCCGGCAGTCGCGGATCGGCTTTGGGATAGAGGGCCTGCTGGACGGCGCGAGCCGCCAGCAACTCTTGCTCGGTGCGGAGCAACTCAAGGCGATCGGAGACATCGCGGAAGGCGATGACCACACCGACGGTGCGATCACCCTCGCGCTTGGGACTCGCCACGTACTCGACCGGCACATGCGTGCCATCTTTACGAAGGAAGACGGCATCGGTCACCTGTCGCGCTTCGCCTCCCCGCAGTACGGTCTCGACCGGACACGGCTGCGTCGTCTTGCGCCGCTCCACAATGAACTGCTTGCGGCACTTCCCCTTCAACTCGTCGGCCGAATAGCCGAGCAACCGGCCTCCAGCCGGGTTGAGAAATGTGATCCGGCCATTGCTGTCGAGACCGCACACGCCATCGCCGACCGATTCGAGAATGATCTCGTAGCGCCGATGGAGCAGCTCCATTTCGTGCTGCGTCTGTCGCCACTCGGTGATGTCGGTTGAGATGCCCGCGACGGCGAAGACCTTCCCCGCGTCGTCCAGCAGGGGAAACTTCACCGAGAAGTACGTGTGCGGCCCGTCGCGATGCGGAGCAACCTCTTCGCACTTGATCGACTCGCCGGTCTTCGCCACGAAGTCATCGTTCTTCCGGAACGCGTCGGCAAGTTCGACCGGGAAAATGTCGTAGTCGGTGCGACCGATCATGGCCTCGCACGTGACACCGAACAGTTCTTCAAACTTTCGGTTGATGAGCAAGTAACGGAAGTTGAGGTCTTTCACGTAGATCACGGCCGACGTGTGCTCGACGATCTCCTGAACCAGCCCGTCCAACAAGTGATTCGGGAAACGAGAAGTGTTTGTGTGGAACATGATCCCACCGTCTCTGAGACGCATCCGTGCATCGAGTGAATCGAACGCCGACGACGGCGCGGAGTATATCAGCGAGATGCGGCACTACAACCGGCAGCCTTAAGCGTTTTGCTCCGCCGCTACCGCTGGTGCCTGCGAAACACTTCACGCACCATCAGTACGCTTCGCCTCGAATGCCAATGCACGAAGGCTCCTCGGGTGATTCGGGGAGGTCGCCATCCGGTGACTGGGCAGACCGTCATTGCGGCGGGACGTTGTGGTTCGACGGTCGCACGAGTGCGGAGTCTTGAGTCTTAGCCGCCTGTTGAAAAACGGCTGTCGGGAGGGCGAGGCTCCTGCCGAGCCGCGAGAAACAAGCGACTTTTCCTCACGCATACGGCTCGGCGGGAGCCTCGCCCTCCCTTTTTCAACAGGCTGTTAGGAAGACAGGCTCCTAGGCAGGTTTGAAATCTGCCCGCAGCGAAGAGTGAGACCTTGGCGAGCCACATGCCCACGCAGTGATTGCCCCAGATCACAAAATCCCCGCACCCCAGTCGTCGGTTTCAGTGCTGGGGGATGCGATTGGTTGCGAGGCAGGTGTTGCAACGGGCTGTATCGTTGCAGGAGTTGGTGCGAGCGGTGCCGGTCGAGTCGCGACGGGCGGCTCATTGGCCGCTTTCGATTCTTTCGGCTGCGGTGATGCCGATGTCGGATGTGGAGCTGCCGCCGTTTTGAGATTGTCGGCAGGCGCGGATGCAGTCATTGGAGGTTGCGGTGCGTCGGCCTTCGCCGGTTCACCGTAAGACCTGCGAACGGGAGTGCGCGGGGCGGGGATTGTCGATGGATGCGGCAACAACACGGGCATGTCTTCGATCCCGAACACGGCCGAACGGACATCGGTTTCGTTGATCGGTTGGAATGGGCGCGGAGCGACGATTCGTTCGGTGACGATCGCCATGAAGACGCCGCCATCGCGACACCCGCAAGTCATGGTGGTCACGTCACCGAGCAGTTTGCGTTCGACACCACAGGCCGGACATTTCCAAGTCCGTCTGACATCGAGCGAAGTTTTGTAGCCGGGGCCTTTCATGGCGGATCCTTGTGAGAGGGCGTTAGGGAGAGGGCAGTGGGGCGAGGCGGAGACGCGTGATGTCACTTGATCCGCCGATTGTCCTGCATGGTGTGCAGAAGTTGCGAGAGAGTGCAAAGTGATCAGTGATCAGTGATCAGTGCAAAAGGCCGGCGTGAGGAATCACTTTGCACTGATCACTTCTCACTTTGCACTTCTGATTGGATTGGTACTCGCAAGCCCGCGATGAGCGGCTTCTCACCCCCACAGGCCCTTCGTTTCTTGGATCATTCCGGTCAGTCCGTAATCGGTCAGTTCGTTGGCAAACGTGGGGACGACGCCCACGGGCGCGAGGTCCGCGATCAGGCGGCCTTGTGGTGTACGGCCTTTGATCTTCGAGACGAACAGATCGCGAAATTGGTAATTGCCGTCCTTGTCCAAGCCGTAAGCCTCGGCGATGCGTGAGATCTTGCGCGAGCCGTCTTCCGAGTAGCGAGCCAACTGCACGACGAGGTTGATGGCC
>JAYTGQ010000524.1:0-12957 GCA_043733345.1 Schlesneria sp. | reverse complement strand
ACATCCCTGTGCCCTCCCAATTGGTGACAAACCCCTGTCAACACGCGGGTTGTAGCACGAACCAAAGACCTTGAAAGGGGTGGGTGGGCACTGCCCACACTACGTTTGGCGAACTCAGACAGTCGAATTAATTGGTGGTCGCTTTTTCATGTCCCCTCTCCCGCCCGTCTTCGGGGGGAGAGGGTGAGGGGGATTCGTTTCAGAGCTGCAACAACCGGATTCATCGTGACCAAGCTCGTTCTGACTTGTTTACCATTCCCCTCTTTCTCGGCCGTTCTGCCCCCTCACCCTCTCCCCCCGAAGCGGGCGGAAGAGGGGACCAAACGGGTAAGACCGGGCAACCCATGACCGACTCCCGCCCCACACTGTTGATCGTCGAGGATGAAGCCGCCATCCGGCGGTTTCTGCGCGCGTCGCTTCCGGACGCGGGCTATCGACTGGTTGAAGCCGAGACCGGCGTGCAGGGGCTGCGGCTGGCGGTCAATCAGCCACCCGACCTCGTGATCCTCGATCTCGGCCTGCCCGACATGGATGGCCTTGAGGTCATCCGCTGCCTGCGCGAATGGACGAGTCTGCCGATTCTGGTTCTCTCTGCCCGCGATCAGGAACAACAAAAGGTGGCCGCGCTGGATGCGGGAGCCGACGACTATCTGAAGAAACCGTTCGGTGTCGGCGAGTTGCTCGCGCGGCTTCGTGTCGTGTTGTGTCACGCGCAGCGAGTCGGCAGTGGGCGCGACGAACCCACGTTCGCAGTCGGCGACCTACGCATTGACCTCGCCGGTCGTCACGTCATGGTGCGCGAGACCGAAGTCCATCTGACGCCGCTCGAATACAAACTACTGACGACGATGGCTCAGCACGCGGGCAAAGTCCTGACGCACCGCATGTTGCTGAAAGAAGTCTGGGGACCGCACGATGTCCACGAAACGCACTACCTGCGCGACTTCATGGCCGGCCTGCGCCGCAAGATCGAAGTCGATTCGACTCAGCCACGCTACCTGCTCACCGAACAGGGCTTCGGCTATCGCCTGGCAGGGGAATGACCGGGACCGTATTCCGGTCGCCAATCACCTTGTATTCAGCTTGATTTTAAGAACGAGGCGACAGTCACTTTCCAATTCTCGGAGACGTAGTCCGGACCTCTTGGTCCGGACGAAATGCTTGACGACGACTGCGAAGAAATACGTCCGGACCAGGGGTCCAGACTACGAGTGTCGGGGTGTGATTGCGGCCCCGCTCCTCATCACTCGGTCGAACTGGGACGGGGTCAACCGCGTGCGAGTTCCTCGCACCGCGCGACCATCACCGCTTAAATCCGCTTCCTGACGCCGCTCTGCTCGCCTGTTTTTTTCGCACCCCAAACAAGACGTTTCCGACAGAAGTGTGAGCCGGGTGGGGTCAGCCCAATGGCACTCACTTTGTCAAAAACGCCAAGTAACCCGCAGCGTCAGCGAGGGAGTTCCTCATGTTTCACCCACGTATTTTGACTCCCTCGCTGACGCTGCGGGTTACAAAGTGAGTGCCATTGGGCGTCAGCCCCCGGACTCTTGTAATTGCAGCTAAGAATCCGGGGGCTGACGCCGCCCGGCTCACCTGATTTCGACTTTTGTCGGAAACGTCAAACAAATACTCACCGAGGAATGACAATGTCCAAGTTTGTACTCGCTCTGGACCAAGGGACGACTTCGAGCCGGTCGATGGTGATCGGCCGCGATGGTCGAGCGATCGCGTCGGCACAGCAGGAGTTTCCTCAGATCTATCCGCAGCCGGGGCATGTCGAACACGATGCCGAGGCGATCTGGGAGACGCAGCTTCAGACGGCGAAGGACTGTCTCACTCAGGCCAAGCTCAGCGCGAGTGACATCGTGGCGATCGGCGTCACCAATCAGCGTGAGACCACCGTGGTTTGGGATCGCACGACAGGCCGTCCGGTGGCGAATGCCATTGTTTGGCAAAGCCGCATCACGGCGGACATCTGTGCGAAACTGAAGGCCGACGGCACTGAGTCCCTCTTTCGGGGCAAGACGGGACTGGTGCTGGATGCTTATTTCTCAGGGACGAAGATCAAGCACCTGCTCGACACGATCCCCGGTTTGAGGACTCGGGCCGAACGCGGCGACGTACTGTTCGGGACGATCGACTCGTTCCTGCTGTGGCGGCTGTCGGGAGGCAAACTGCATGTGACTGATCCGAGCAACGCTAGCCGGACGCTGCTGTTCAACATTCACACCGGTCAGTGGGACGACGAGTTGTTGCGGTTGCTCGACGTGCCGCGCGCGATGCTCCCCGAAGTGCGGTCTTCGAGCGAAGTCTATGGTGAGACCGATGCGAGTCTGTTCGGCGGTTCGATTCCGTTGGCGGGCGATGCGGGGGACCAGCAAGCGGCGACGTTCGGGCAGTGCTGTTTTCAAGCGGGCTCCGCGAAGAACACGTACGGCACCGGTTGCTTCCTGCTGATGAATACGGGTTCGCAACCCGTCGCGTCGCAATCGGGATTGTTGACGACGGTCGCGTGGAGGATCGGCAATGAGACCACGTACGCGCTGGAAGGCTCGGTCTTCATCGCGGGCGCGGCGGTGCAGTGGCTGCGGGATGGACTCGGCCTGATCGCGAAGGCCTCCGAGATCGAGGCTCTCGCGGCGACGGTCCCCGATAACGGCGGCGTCTACTTTGTGCCAGCACTGTCGGGACTCGGGGCACCGTACTGGGATCCTCACGCGCGCGGGACGATTGTGGGGCTGACACGTGGAACGACGAAGGCTCACCTCGCGCGCGCGACCTTGGAAGCGATGGCCTGTCAGACGCGCGATGTACTCGACGCCATGCAACGCGACTCGGGAGTCCCACTCGCCGAGCTGCAAGTGGACGGCGGTGCCTCAGCCAACAATCTGTTGATGCAGATTCAGGCGGACTTGTTGCCCGCGCGCGTCCGCCGTCCCGTCGTGCAGGAGACGACGGCTTTGGGAGCGGCGTACCTCGCGGGACTGGCCGTCGGCTATTGGTCAGATCGCGAAGACCTGCGCCGCAACTGGCAACTCGATCGCGAGTTCACACCCACGATGGACGCGATTCCCCGCGAGCGGCTGTACGCGGACTGGCAACGCGCCGTCGAACGGTCTCGCGGCTGGAGCGTATGAGGCCGAACGAAAAACGGCCGCTCATCCGAAGTTTTTGTGGGGACTCATTGGAGAGCGATGGACGACGGCGACCGGTCTTCATCCTGAAGGGATGTCAGCCATTAGCCGGGGGGCGAGCGAAGCGACACCCCCGGAAGAGGTCTGACAAATGGCTGTGGCATCCTGAAGGGATGCCAGCAGCGCGAAACGGAGAGACATTCTGAGCTTCCCACTGAGCTTCCCGGCATCCCTTCAGGATGCAAATCTCATTTCGGTGACTTCGGACTGGGGGTGTCGCGGACGCTCAACCCCCGGCTAATGGCTGACATCCCTTCGGGGTGAAAACGACGGACTTTATTCCGCTCCTTGGAATCGCCTCCCCAAAACATCGGATGAACCTTTATTTCTCCGCGCGGTAGTAGTCGCCGGTCAGCCACTTCACCAGCAGATCCAGTTCCTCCTCCGATAGCCGCAGCGTATCGAAGGCCAGCATCACGTTGTTATCGCCATAGAAATCTGCGTGGCCGGGAGTTCGCAGGAACCGCTTCAACCAATCGTGGCCTGCGTAACCCGTCAGCGTTGGGTAGCCGGGGCCAGCTCCATCACCGAGTGATTCTGGCCCATTCGACGCTGTCATCGCATGGCAATCGACGCAACTGGAATTGAGCGTTCCGGACTTTAAGGCTCCTCCTTTGAAGATGTCTTTTCCCGCAGCGACGCGTTTCTCGTCGAACGGCCCTTGATCGGCGCGACCGCTCTGCGCGGCGAGGAACTCCACCAGTTCCTTCACGCTGTCGGTGTTGGCTGGATCGGAAAGAACGACCTTGTTCTCGCGACACCATCCGGCCATTTCGCCATCGAGAAATCGTTGCCCTTTCTCACCGGCGTTCTTTAACGGGGCGAAGGTCTGGTCGTAGTCCGTCAGCACGCGACGGACCCATTCGCGCGAACCAAAGTCCTTGAGATCCGCGGCTGTCGCGGGTTCTTCCTCGCTCACCGAATGGCCGTGCGCGTCTTTGACCGCGTTGCCCTCGGCGTCCAGCTTGGCCTTCAGGATGCGTTGCCCCGTTCCATCGTGGCCGTCGAACCGATGGCAGCTTGAACAGTGTCGGGCGAACAGTCGCGGGCCCTGTGAGTACGGGTCGCGGACGAGCAACTCGCGGGCACCGTTCTGAGGAATTTCTTCGCGTCGAGCCAACTCCACAATCCGATGGGCGTCGCGTTCGGCGAACTTCAGCTTGGCTTGGTGAGACTCATTGTGATTGTCTTCGTAGATCGTCAGCGCCGTCAGCGCGGCCACTCCCACGAGCAATCCCACGAGGGACCACCGATTCAATTGGTGTCCGAACTTCGACTTCCCAATGAACGGCATCAGAAAAATCAAAGTCATCACGATCCCCGGAATGATGATCGCCCCCATCGCAACCCCCAGCTTGGAGATGGCCTCGAACTCCAAGAAGCGGAAGAGGAACAGGAAATACCACTCGGGACGTGCGGGAAAGTCCTCGCCGGGATCAGCGGGCGCAGACAATTCAGCGCCACGAGTCCAGGTGAGGATCAGCACCGCAGCCAGCACGACCAAGCATCCGACCGCATCGTAAAGCACCTGCGTGGGCCAGAACCTCCCCACCGGCTGGCCTTCCGCAGACTTGTGGACCGTGATGCCATGCCGTCGAAAGACATAGATGTGCAGTGCCAGAAAGCCCACCAACAGCGCCGGCAACAACCCAGCATGGAGTGCGAAGAACCGCGTCAGCGTGTGATGCCCGTAGGACGAACCGCCCTGAGCGATCGCCTGCACCTGCTCGCCAATCAGCGGTGTCGCTCCGGCGATGTTCGTGGCCACCTTCGTCGCGTAGTAGCCCTTCTGGTCCCACGGCAACAGATAGCCGGTCAGCGACAACCCGATCACGATCTGCATCAGGACGAGACCCAGCCAGAAATTGACTTCGCGCGGTGCGCGATACGCTCCGTCCCACACGACCTGCAAGAAGTGCAGTCCCAGCACGACCATCATCGCCTGCGCCGCGAAGTGGTGGATGCCGCGCAACAACCAGCCGAAGGACATCTCGTTCTGGATGTAGTAAACGCTCTCCCACGCGGTCTGAGTGCTGGGGGCGTAACCGCACCACAGGAAGAAACCGGTGATCGCCTGCACGACGAAGCAGAACGTCAACATGCTGCCGGTGATGTACCGCCAGCGCGCTCCGCCGGGGATCGGCTCGTTCAGAGCTTCGTGCAGCAAATTCTTGTAGCCGGTTCTGGAATCGAGCCAGTTGAGCAGGGCCTGCATGACGAGGGTTTCCGTGGGGAGCGTGAACTCGTTCACGCGCGAGAGTCGTTCACAAATTGCCAGACCGTCATCTCGCGACGGCCTTCTTCTCCGGCGTCGCCGTCCGGAAGTTTTGATACTTCACCCAGACCTCGCCGGTGCGAACCGAGACCTCCAAGTCATCCATGTCGCGTGGCGGAGTCTTGTTCTGCTTCTTGCCATCGAGGTCGAAGGCACTTTGATGGCACGGACAAAAGAAGCGTTTGTTGGCCGCCTGATAGTCCACCTTGCAGCCCAGATGCGTGCAGGTGTCGTTGAAGGCAATGACCTGACCGTTGGGCATCAGCCGCAGGTACACACTTCCCAGCACGCGGTCGCGGTACAGAGTCCACGCATCCATCACGTCGGCTCGCAGAGTAAACCGTTGTGGTGTGCCGTCGGTGGGCAACTGCGACAGGTTCGCCGCCAACTGGAAGCCGTCCGCACCGAGTGCCGACTTGCGACGCCTGACGATCGGATCGAGAAAAAACAACAGGCCCGATGCCAGCGGGACCAACCCCGCCAGTCCCCCGATCAGGAGGGCTCCCGCCTGAGCGAGAAAGCCACGACGTGGGCCGGGCTGGTGATTTGAGACAGAGTGCTGACACGGGGACGAAGATTCAGGCGATGGTGAAGACTCAACAGGCTGATCGGCCATGAGCAGGCTCTCCAAAAACGAGGCGATGCGCTGGGGGGCGAGTTCGGTTTGTAGACGAAGAAACGAGAGGCTTGTAGCGGCAGGGCGAGGGCAGGTCGGTCGGTGGCAGGATCGGTGCGGTAAGGAACAGGTCCGAAATAACTTCCCGTCTTTCGTGCTTGTTCCCTTCCCTCGGCGGGGAGGGTTAGCCCGTATTATTCATGGGGAACCACGGAAAACACGGAAGCTCACGGAAAGGAAGGAGTTGTAGCATGGCACTGATTTACAGAGTGTCTGGTGTGTGCGATAGAACTCATTGATCGCAACTCCTGACTCCGCCTTCCTTCCGTGCATTTCCGTGTTTTTCCGTGGTGAATAATCCGGGTTAGGGAGGGGGGCGAGTGGCAAATCGACCTGACCATCCTCCCCCCTCCCCGCCGAGGGGAGGGAGGAAAGCGGGAAGTTGTTTCGCACCAGTTCATCAGCGGTCGGCGTGGCGATGACATCTCAACCGATGCTACCGAGCAGCGTCAAGAGTCCAAGACAACCGGCGCGGTGGATCGAGCGAAAACAACGGCCGTCTGCATCGCAACCAGCACGCGAGCGATCGCGTCGGCAAACGGTCCGGCCAGCGTCGCGCCGGCCGCCTGACGATGGCCACCCCCGCCAAACTGTTCCGAAACCTGAGACACATCCACGGCTTCGGTGCGGCTGCGGAAGCTCACTTTGACCTGATGATTCTGAAGTTCGATGGCGATGAACGCGGCCTTGGTCCCCGCGATTTTCAAGCACTCGTTGACGAGGTCTTCGGTGTCCGAGGAGGCCGCTTTCAACTCAACAAAGTCCGACCACGGAATCGTGGTGTAGGCGAGTTCTCCGTCGCACTCCAGGACCATTCGTTGAAGTGCTCGCCCGACGAGGTGCATCCGCGCGAGCGACGCCTGTTCATACAACTCGCGGAACACGGTCTGGGGCGAAGCCCCCCGTTCCATCAACTCGCCGACGATTCGCATCGTCCGGCTGGTGACAGCGGAAAATCGAAACCAGCCCGTGTCAGTGGCGATCGCCGCAAAGAGCGCGGTCGCGGCGTCGGGCGGCAGAGTCACATCCAAGAATCGCGACAATTCAAAGATCAGCGAGCCAGTCGCCTCGCTCGAAGTATCCTTGAATTCCACCGCTCCGAGATCGTCGGCACTGACATGGTGATCGATCACCACACGGCGCGCCGACGATTCGCGCATCGCCTTGCCCACGTCGGACAACTGCATCCACGAACTGGTGTCAACGACGAAGTGGACTTCAGCCGCTGCCACGTCCGCCACCGTGGTCCCCGTGCCGAACTGTTTGGCCTCGCGCGTCGGGTCGAGGAAGTATAAGTTGGTCGGAGTCGGCGACGTATTGATGATCTGCACCGTCTTGCCGAGTGACTGTAAGACCCGCGCCAACCCGATCTCGGACCCGATCGCATCGGCGTCCGGTCGGACATGGCTGGAGATCACGAATCGCTGGCTGGCAGCAAGAATTGGTCGCAGTGGTTCCCATGGAATAGTCATGCCCGCATCGTGGTTCGCCTTCCACCAATTTGCAAGTTGGAGACCATTCCCGGCGCGACTGGTCCTCGCCCGGCCATGAGTGAGCAATTCAAGTTCATCCGCTGTTTGGGGGGTGATCATTTCATGGGCGAGGAATGACCACGCTTGTTTTCACCCCGAAGGGATCGCAGCCATTTGCCGGGGGTGGAGGAGTTGCCGTTGATACATATACCTCGCGCGGCACAAAGTGATCGGTTTCCGAGCGGGGCGGCGTCAGCCCAATGGCACTGACTTTACTAACCCGCAGCGTGAGCGAGGGCGATGACATGAGGCGTTTCCTCTTGTTTCCCTCGCTTACGCTGCGGGTTACTGAGGTAAAGTGAGTGCCATTGGGCGTCAGCCCCCCGGTTCTTCCACAGCGGGCTGACGCCCAAGAGCCGGGGGACTGACGCCTAATGGCACTCACTTTAATAACCCGCAGCGTGAGTTTTTGAAGTTGCGCACTTTTGGATTTCCGCCCCAACGGGGCAGCCGTAAGTTCCGAGAGTCCTCGAATTCAAAGCCCTGAATGGGCGGTCCTAAAATGCTCACAGGAATAGTGTCGCCCCTTCAGGGCTTGGTTTTTCCGGTGATCCGCCAGCCCAAGCCGTTGCCCTGGGCTGCCATAACATCAGCGCCCCTTGGGGGCTGAAAACTCAAAGAGCGCAACTTTAAAAAGCGTGAGCGAGGACTGGGGTTGCCTCCTCGCTTATGCTTCAGGTGAGTGTCAGCTTCAACCGCGTGCGGTATAGCAGCCCGTTGAAAAGCCGTGGCACGGACGCCCTCGTCCGTGATTCCTACTTGGTATCGAACGGACGAATGCGTCCGCCCCGACCTTTTTCAACAGGCTGCTCACGGAGGGTTGCCCTATTGGGGCGAACATCCAAAACTGGGCAACCTCAAAACTCACTCGACCAGTGGGTGTGAGAAAGGCGACTTCTGTCGCTCTGGTAAACAAGGATCGTCATGCATGGCCCGCAACGAAGCTGATCGCGATGACCTATTGGCAGAAGTCGTCGCACTCACCCGGCGTGTCGAATTGCGAACGCCCTCGCACGGCGAACCGGTTGTGATCGGCTTCCGCGCCAACGGCTGGCTCTCGATCTATTTCGGCTCCGACCCGATGTACCAGTTCGATGAGTCCGGACAATTGCGTCGCGCGTTCGTGGACGGTTTGCTTTATCGCACTCAAGGAACCACGCTCGCCCAACTTCGCCGCGAACGATCTGCGTCCGAGACCACGCTGTTACGGCGAGACCTCACCGAACGGGAGCTGGTCGATTTTCAGTGCATCGTGTGTGAGGCGGCCGAATCGCTGCGGCAACATCTCGTCACGGGCCAAATCGTCATCCTGCGCCGAGTTCCCCTCGAAGACACTCGGTTGATCGACGACATCGTGGCGGCACTCGCCCGCGCAGGGGACTCAGCGACGTTTCTCGCACCAGCCATCGCCGGTAAGAACTGAAGGCGATCCGAAGTCTTGAGGGTGTCGTCAAAGTGGCCTCAGCGGCGGAGGCCACTCGACATCAGACGCGATCAGGATTGGACGCAGCACCACGTCGTCATCAACACGCTCGACAGCACCGAAGTCCGGTTCTATACCTTGCGCGGTCGTCGATGAGAGAGTCTCATCGACGACCGCGCGAGGCCTATCTCGTCAACGGCGACCTCCGTGAAATTGGAGACGGAATGACCATCAACAATCTGGACAAACTGGCGGCGCTCATCCGGCAGGAACGCCAGGCTTTACTCGCGCGGTGGCGGCAACAGGTGCGGGAGCTTCCTTCAGCGCGGCATCTGGACATCCCGACGCTCAACGATCACATCCCGGATCTGCTGGACGAGTTGGCTGCGGCACTCCAATCACGGTCTGACCAGACGATCCCGGAAGCGCTCTGCGAAGGCAGCCCTCCCGCTCATGGCCGACAGCGTGTCCAAGACGGGTTTGATATTGAAGAGGTCGTCGCGGAGTACAATATTCTGCGCGACTGTCTCCACGATCTGGCCGACGACAACGGTTTGAGCCTACAAGGGAAGCCTTTCCACATTGTGAACCGCGTCTTGGACGGGGCGATCGGATCGGCCGTGCAGACCTATGCGACTCAACAAGCGTTGGATGTGCAGCACCGCCGCGAAGAGTATCTGGCCTTTGTGGCTCACGATCTTCGGACTCCGCTGAACGCCATTTCCCTGGCTGCGCGAGTCCTGGAACTGACATTGCCGGCGCGAGACACCAGCGCTGGAACAACCCAAATGTTGAAAGCCCTGCATCGCAACGTCCAGCAACTCGAAGTGTTGGTTGGCAAGGTACTCGAAGAAAGCGCGAATCTCCAAACCGAAGTCGGCGTCAAACTGCAACGGCGTGCGTTTGACCTGTGGCCGCTCGTCGAGTCGCTCATTCACGACCTTCACCCCGTGGCAGGGACCGCCAGCACGCAGTTGATCAACAGGGTGCCCGACGATTTGGTTGTCTATGCCGACGCCAGTTTGTTGAGGCGGGTCTTTCAAAACTTGATCGCCAACGCCATCAAGTACACGCCGCGTGGAGAGGTTGTCATCGGAGCACGGGAACTTGGCGCGGAAGGAACGGTGGAGTGCTGGGTCAGCGACAACGGCACGGGCATCTCCGCAGAGTTACTCGAAAAAGTCTTTGAAAAGGGAGAAACCGATCCGGTGAACGAGGGTGGTATGGGCCTGGGTCTCGCCATCGTGAAGACGTTTATTGAGGCTCACGGAGGGCAGGTGACCGTCGAAAGCCAGGCAGGGGTCGGCTCGACGTTCCGGTTTTCGCTGCCCACCAAGGCGAATGTAAGCGGCCTACCAAATCACTGAGAAAACGAACGGGGCGTCCCACATGCACAAGCTGATCGTCGGTTGCGGGTATCTCGGACGGCGCGTGGCGGCGGCGTGGTTGCAGGCGGGGCACTCCGTCACCGCTTTGACTCGTTCCGCGAACAATGCGGTGGAGCTGTCGCGACTGGGGATTACGCCTGTGATCGGAGATGTTTGCGATCCGAAGTCACTGGCCGCGTTGCCCGTCGTGCAATCGGTGCTGTTCGCCGTGGGTTACGACCGCTCGTCGGGACACACGCAGCGCGATGTCTATGTCGAAGGGTTGCGTCACGTTTTGGATCAAGTTGCCGGGCGATGTGAACGTCTGATCTACATCTCCAGCAGCAGTGTCTATGGCCAGTCCTTGGGCGAGTGGGTGGACGAGTCCTCGCCGTGCGAGCCGGTTCAATCGGGTGGCCAGTGCTGCCTTGCCGCCGAGGAGCTCATTCGTGCGACGTTCCCAATTCTCGCAGACACCGCCGCCGCTGCCCGACCGCTCGCCAACGTATTGCGGCTGAGCGGCATTTATGGTCCAGGACGATTGCTCGCGCGCGTCGAAAGCTTGCGTGCGGGGGAGCCACTCGCCGGTCGAGGCGATGCGTGGTTGAACCTCATTCACGTCGATGATGCCGTCGGTGCCGTGCTGGCGTGTGAGCGGCAAGGTCAACCCGGCGAGACGTATCTCGTCACGGATGACCGTCCGCTGCGACGCGATGAATACTACAGCCAACTCGCGCGGTGGGTTGTCGCGCCGCCACCGATGTTCCTCGATGACCAGCCAGCCAAACGAGGATCGGGCGGACTCAACAAACGCTGCTCGAATGGGAAGGCCCGCGCCCAATTAGGGCTGACGCTGCGCTTTCCGTCGTTCATCGCAGGCTTGCCCCACGCACTGGGCCTGACTGCGGGCGAGCCACCGTCTGAACTTGCGGTGCCGACTGTTTCCGTGGAGTCACTCGCCGAGCTGTCGCCACACTCGCGGACTCAGTCAGCCGAATGAAGTGCCAGCGGGCCGAACCGCTGCGGACGGTGTACTCGTCCCGTGCGACGTGTCCGGAAATTACGCCACTCGGAAAGGCTTCGGCCGCAGTCACGATGCGCGTCTCACTGCGACCAGTCGCATCGACAACCAAGTAGGTTCCCACCGCGATCCCCGCCGGGAGGGGGACCGTTTGCAGCGACGGCTCGCCACGATGAAGAACCACAGACCGGGCGGCGGTCGAAATGGGACGCGCTCCGCTTCGCTGATTCGCGGACGGGGGGGACGTCCTGCGAGTCAGCAAAAGTTGGGCGGTGGTCCGTTCGTCCGCTCGGTCGCCCGACCACATGGCCGCGAACAACCCGGTCACAAGCAACAGCAAAGTCACACGACTGGCCATCATGGCAGGATCCATCGTTACAGCATCAGAGCAGCAAGTCGTCGGTCACAGGAACCTGCGAAACATCCGTTGGCTGGAGATATCGACCGGCGGAAAAGACTCCGGCCAGCGAAAGCCTGACGACTTGGTAAATCACACCGGTCGCGAGGGACGCTGCCGCCTGTGACGAATGCTCCGGTGAACGGATCGGCGTCAGTGGAGCCGTCGCCCACGAACGAAAACAGGAGGCACACCCAGATCCGTGGTGTCACACCGATCAGACGCAAACGCGAACTCGCGTTAGACAACGCCGGCGAAATATCGTACCCGCGCATCGAAGCCTGACGCGCCAGCGAAGAAGGACTTCGCTGGCGCGTCAGGCTTCAATGGGTAAATCATTTGCCCGGTGTTGCCTGACAGCGAAATCAGCATCTCACTGAAACGGCTGCTGCCGCCGAGAGCAGGTTCGTGGTCGCGACTGGCCTGAAGTCGTTACTCAATTCCAGATGCCAGCGAACGTCCTTCACTGAGCCGTGCCAGTACGATTTCAGCCATCAGCGGATGCAAGCCGAGGTGTGGGCAGAGGACGAACTCAGTCTCGGGAAATTCGTACGCCAATTCCTGACGGTGGGTCTCCAAGTCTGTCGCGACATGGACTCCGGACGACAAAAAATAGGGCAACATCAGCACGCGCCGCGCACCGCGCGAAATGCAGGCCCGGCCACCGGACACAATTGTCGGCTCAGCCAATTCCAAGTACGAGACCTCCACGATTGGAAACGGGCCTCGCTCGACGACCAACTGAGCTAGCTGCACGAGATCTTCGTTCGCCGCCGCACGCCGACTCCCGTGCGCGATGAGTAGCACTGCGGTTTGTAAATTTGAGTGGCTCATCGAACACGCTTTCGGAAATAGCTCGGGCATAGGGCGACCGGCAGAAGTTGTCTTATCGTAGATCGAAGCCTGACGCGCAAGCGAAGGATCATTCGCTTAGCGTCCTTCGCTTGCGCGTTTTGAAGTTGCACACTCGCGTTTTGTAGCTGAGTTCGCAAGAACTCAGGGGCTTCGCAGGTGCCGAAAAGGCTGAATTCTTGCGAATTCCGCTACTTTGAAGCGCAACTGCGCAACTTCA
>JAYTGQ010000523.1:0-5014 GCA_043733345.1 Schlesneria sp. | reverse complement strand
TCTATACAGATCCACACGGCCGAATACATTACAAGCTGACATCGCTTCGCGCTAACCGCCCACTCCCTCACGCCAGCCCAGTGTGCGCGCTGGCCCTGTCCGCGAAGCCCGGTTGCGCGAGAACTTCGCGTGGCTCAATCGCTGCTCCTTGTCACTTTTAAACAACATTCCGCAGGCCACAGCCTCGCCATGCAACGCCGACGCTGCGGCTGGAACTTCGACACGCTCCTCAAAGTCCTCTACGCACAATGGACTTAGTGTGCACTGGCCCTGAGTGAGTTGCGATGATGAAAATGCTTCTCTTCTGACCCCGTAGATCCTTGAGTTTTGGCAGCATCCCCGGCGTCCTTACCTGAAACATGTCTCCCTGTTTCGAGTAGAGCTTTGAATCTCTGTCTAAAATGAGGCGATCGATTTCGTCGAGCAAGATTACCGCTTCAACTTGCTCCATCAGCGAGGCAAAGATATCGCACGAAGTTCGACCTCAGCCTCGCCACTAGCAACAAAGTCGCTCGGCGTGATCTCGATAAACTTCCACAGCAAAGCTGACGCGAGGCCTTTCGCAATCTCAGTCTTCCCTGTTCCCGGAGGTCCGTACAACACCATCGAGAAATGCGGACGGCCGCTGTCACGAAATCTGCTGTCGAGAAAGCTCCTCTGTATCTTTACGTAAGTCCGTTGTTCCTTCGCATCGGGGGCCGGATCCTTTTTCAAGCATTCGTCCTCCCAATATTCGCTAGGCCCTTGATGATCATTCCGTTTCCTCAGCATATCTCGGATGATCAAATGCGCGGCTTCTGCTGAACTTCGCGCCAGATGGCCTTGCAACATGTCTCGATATTGAAGCAAGTAGTTGGCGACTTGGCTTGTTTCCTAGGAATGAATGCAACCACGCTGCTGCAAATGCTCAGAATGCCATCCCGTAAACTCCACATCAGAGCTGCCAATTTTAGATTTACCGTGGGGTCTTCCGACTTTCGATCCATTCAAAGTACCGTCGGAAAATCTTGACGTGACGACTGAAGCGAATGCCTCCCTGATTGCGCAGAATCGCACACGTTCGGAAGAGAGAGAGTTCACGATCTCGACGCTTAGTGGCAGAAGAGCGTCAGCCCCCCGGCTCGGAAACCTCTCACTTTGTGCCGCGTTAGGTATAACTCTCGACGCGTTGGTAAGTGAGACCAGAAGAAGACTTGAGAAAAAAGTTGTATGAAGCTTCCGGACACTCGTTGCGTGTGTTTGCGGGTTGGAATGAAGGTATCCCGCGACAATGTGGATACCCAATGCAACGCTGGCGCCTAACGGAAGACAGCAAATATATGCGATTCTCCGCTGGTTTTCACTGTGCGAGTCGGACCACATTGAAAAGATATGGGTCATACTCAGGCCAGAGTGCCCGTCCTACGGAGTTATTCAACAGGCTGCTCACCACAACTCAATCCACGTAGGCGAACTCGTTCGCGTTCAGCAGCATTCGACAGAGTACCGGGAGGCCCTGCGATTCGACGAGCGTCTGTGCGGCAGTCGCTTCTGTGGGAGTAGGCTGGCGGCCGAAGGCGATCTGGAACGCGCGTGTCACCGACGAAGTTGGGTTTGCGATGGCGTCGGTGCCTGGCGCGATCCGCTCTTCGTCGGCGATCCGCTTGGCGAAGTAGTCACTCTGCCTCAGCATGAAGTCATTGTTCAGCAGCGTCAGTGATTGCAACGCCGTTGTCGTGACGCTGCGGGCGGGGATGAGATTCGCGGGGCTGGGGCAATCGAGTGTGGTCAGGAACGGGTGCGTGGTGGTTCTCACCGCGAGGCGACAGGCGCTGCGACGCCACAGGTCGGGGGAGTCGGCCGTGATGTACCGATAGGCCGGGCGTACTCTTCTTGGTACTCGAAGTCGCGATAGCCGACCGGGTCCGAACATCTGGCGATTGAGCTTCCCGCTGACGGTCAGTACGGCGTCTCGCAACGATTCGGCGTCCAGACGGCGCGGAGTCATTCGCCACAGCAGTCGGTTGTCCGCGTCGAGTTCTCGCCCCCGATTGGCGCTGGCTGCTGCATTTGCGACCGAGACCGATCCCGACTGTTGGCGATACGTGGCGCTGGTGTAGATCAGCCGGTGAATGGCCTTGAGCGACCAGCCTCGCACGAACAGTTCCTCTGCCAGCCAATCAAGCAATTCGGGATGCGACGGTCGCCCGCCGCCGAGTCCGAAGTCACTCGGCGTTTCGACCAAACCGGCCCCAAAGTGGTGATGCCAGAGCCGGTTCACGATGACGCGCCGCGTGAGCGGATTCGTGGGCGAGGTGACCCACGCTGCGAACGCCTTCCTCCGATCAGCGTCGGTGGACTGAGACGTACCGAGTCCCGCAGACAATTCAACGACGCAGGCCAGCGCATCGGGAGCGACTTCCTCAGCGGGTTGTTCCGGGTTGCCGCGCGACAAGAGTTTGACGACCGGCGGCGCCTCAGTGAGGACACCATAGACACGCGCGGCAGCGAGAAGCGACGCGACCTGTTGCTCCAACTCCGCACGACGCTGTTGCAGTCGAGCCAACTCGGCCCGGTCGGCATCCGACTTCGGCGTCGGTTGCGCGGGGAGCAATCACGCATCGGCGAAGCAAATCTGATCGTGGCCGATTCCATTACCGCCATCGGTCGCCATCAACGTCAGGAATAGAGCCGTCGCCGGAAGCGGTACATCCACCGCGATGCCACCGTCGTCGCGACCGATGTTCTTCCGTTCGGCCTTCGTCTCGCCATCGACGTACACCGCGAAGCTCGCTCCGTTCTTCGGCGTCTGCCCAAAGTCACCGGCCGTCGCGGTGAACTTCAGCTCGGTCATGCCACTCGCCTCGCGCAGTCTCTTCAGATCGAACGTGATCGCCGCGTTCGCGTGCAGCGACAACAAGGTATGTCCGTCGCTCGCATAGTCAGTCCCATCGAGCGTCGTCGAAAACTGCGAGTTCACAGGGCCGAATCGAATCGCGTCCCAAACTTGTCCCGAAGTCTTCGGCACATTTTTGACGCGCAGTCCAGTCGATGAGATCGGTGCCCCCTCGGCGCTGTTGTCCGGAACGACAACCCCGTCGATGAACTTCACGGATGACTTTGAAAAGACGTTCGGTTGGACGTTCTCCAAGACGGCTTGCTTAGCTGATTGAGGCTTCCCCGTCAGCGGGTCGATCCCGTCGCCCAACTTGCCGCTGCCGAGTCCATCGCCGCCACCCACGATGTCAGCCAGATTAAAGTGACGGCCACTGAGCCGCGCCTGCTCGCGTCGCACCTGTTGCAGTTCGGCGTTGAGGCTTTGCTTGCGAGCGGCCAGCTCGCGCACTTCACTCGGGCTGACATCGCGCTCGCCCCGCTTCACCGGCGAAGACCGCCCACAGTCCGTAATAGTCGCGCGTCGGGATCGGGTCGAGTTTGTGATCGTGACACCGGGCACAGTTCACCGTCACACCGCACGCCGCCGTCATGACCTGCGTGACGAGATCATCGGCCCGCGCGGCTCGCCTCAAGACCTCACTCTTGGTCTCCGCCTGCTCGACAAAATCCCACGGCCCCGCAGCGAGGAACCCCGTCGCGATGACCGCCGCAGGATCATCGGGCCGCAACACATCACCGGCGATCTGGTCTCGCAGGAACTCGTCATACGGCAGGTCCGAGTTGAGCGCACGAATCACCCAGTCGCGATACCGCCAAGCATGGTCGCGCCGCTGGTCTCGCTCGAACCCATGCGTGTCGGCGTAGTGAGCCACATCAAGCCAGTGCCGCGCCCAACGCTCTCCATAGTGAGGCGATTCAAGCAACCGATCGACGAGCGACTCGTAAGCCCTCTCGTCCTGATCCATCTCAAACGCCGCGACCTCTTCCGGCGTCGGCGGCAAGCCATGCAGATCAAACGACAGCCGCCGAATCAAAGTCCGACGATCCGCCTCCGGAGACGGCATGAGAGTATCCGGTGACGGAGCGGGAGCATCGGGCGGGGGCGTGAGCGCATCGCTGCCCTCTCTCCTCTCGCCCTGGCCTTGCGGTGAGAGGGGTTGAGGGTGAGGGGCTTTTCGATCGGTCTGCGGTCCCATTTCCACCAACTTGGCCGCGACGAAACGATCAATCTCGTTGCGCGACCACGAGTCTGATTCGCTTGTCACTCGCACATCACCCGCAGGAACAACCGGCCGCTGCACGGGCCGCACCGCCCACCAGTCGCCCCCTGCCACCGCCCCGTTCGCTGAATGAAAGCGTCTCGGGCAACACCGCTCCCGCCGTGATCCACTCGCGCAACACTGCCACTTCTCTGGCGGTGAGCGGAGTCCCTTCAGCGGGCATTTCCGGCTTACGACCACTGACCGCAGTAATGAGCGGACTCTCATCCGACTTCCCCGCGATCACCACGGCCCCGCGATCGCCTCCCTTCAAGAAACCGCTCTTGGTAGACAGCGACAGTCCCCCCTTCGCCTTCCCCGTCGAGTGACACCGCACACATCGCGTCTCCAAAATCGGAGCGACCTCCTTCGCGAAGTCGATCGCCCGCGCAGCGTTCTCTGAGTCGCACGACAACGCAAGCACTGCGATCACGATGAGCAATGAAGGATGACGGCGGTGCATCGACAGGCTTTCGAGTGAGAGTGTGGAGGCTTCGACTTCGCTCGGTCTTGATCTGGAGGAGGAGTTCAATTTCAACTCGGCAGTGGAGTCGTTTCACCGCGTGGGCAATGCCCCGCGCGTCGAGCGATGTTGGAGCCTGTTCCCCCATCGAAGCGCGGGGCGTTGCCCACGCGGTGAAACGACGGAGGCATGTTGCCAGCGTTCATCGAGCAGCCAGTTTGATCGCCGGGGTCCACGTTTGTGGCGTCCAACCGAACGTCTGCCAGCGGTCTTTGGTGAAGACTTCGCGCACGGTCAGCGTTCCTCCCCTCAACTGGAAGTAGAAGAACGCCTGTTCCTTGCCGGAGAAGTGGCTGCCGTTATCGACGTTGAACACCGAGTAGCCCGCTGCCGCGTTCTGAGCGGTCCCATCCCA
>JAYTGQ010000522.1:0-1684 GCA_043733345.1 Schlesneria sp. | reverse complement strand
TCGAGGGTGCCATTACCATTGGTGTCGAGGAAGACGGTCACACCGGCCAGACCTGGGTCGCCAAGATCGCGAACGCCGTTGCCGTTCAGATCGTTGAACTTGAGGCCGCCGATCGACACCGTCTGGAAGTTGTTCAGGAAGTTGCCGAAGAGTACTCCGCTGACATTGGTGCCGCTGCTGGCCGTGATGTCAGCCGGGTTGACAGTGGTTTGCGTCGAGCCGACAGGCTGCACTTCGCGGACACGGAACATTCCCGGGCCGACGTTGGTAAAGCTGTAGTTGCCGTTGGCGTCCGTCGTGGTAAACCGCTCACCCGAATCGAGGGTGCCGTTACCATTGGTGTCGAGGAAGACGGTCACACCGGCCAGACCTGGGTCGCCAGCATCGCGAACGCCATTGCCATTCAGGTCGTTGAACTTGAGGCCACCGATCGAGATGAGCCGGAAGTCGCCAAAGTTCACTCCGGAAACGGTCTGGCCGGGGTTCAGCGTAATCGCGGCGGGGTTCGTCGTCGTCTGCAGTAGCACGCCGGGCTGCTGCACTTCGCGAACGAGGTACGTCCCCGAAAGGAGGTTCGAGAAGTTGTAGGTGCCGTTAGCGGCCGTCGTGGTACTCGTCTCCCCCGTATCGAGCAGGCCGTTATTGTTGTAATCCAAGAAGACGGTCAAGCCGGACAGCCCGGGTTCGCCCGGCTGCCGGGCACCGTCGCCGTTAAGGTCGTTGAACTTCAGCCCGGAGATGCTGCCTTCTATGCATTTGGCATTGGAGACTTGGTTGTTATCCAGCGTCACGGCACCATTTTGGGCCAACGCGCTGCCGTCTAAGGTTGCGCCGGTGTTCATCGTGATACTCGCCAGGGCGAGAACATGTCCTTTGAACGCAGTGGTTGTACCCAGAGTCGCGGAACTGCCGATCTTCCAATACACGGCGCACGGATTACCGTTATTGATCATCATCACAGACGAGCCGCTGGCGGTCGTGATCGTGCTCCCGATCTGGAAAATGAACTCCGCATTGGGGTTGCCCTGCGCGTCGAGAGTCAGTGTTCCCGTCAACTGGGCCGAAGTGGCAAAAGTATAGACACCCGGCGTGAGCGTCAGTCCACCCAGATCTTGTCCAGTCAAGTTGAAGTTAGTCGCTCGGCCGGCGAGATCGTTGAACGCGACGGTGACATCACTCTGAGCCTGAGCCGCGACCGCATCGGCTACGTGGATCGTTCCCGGTGGCGTCACGATTCCCGGTGGAAAGCCAACGACCGCGCTACCTGGGCTGACTCCCAGATCTCCGGTGATGACGCTCGGGCCGGTATTGGTCACCGTCGAGCCACCCAGAACCGCGAAGCTCTCTGCAGTACCCAGAATATGAGACAGTAGAATGCGGTTCTCCAAGAGTTCGATTTGGGCTGCCACAGGCCAAGCGAGGAGGCGCTTCCGTGTCCGTGGGGTGCTTTTGCGCGACCAGAATTTTTCAAACAGCCATTCGAGTTTGCGATGGAACATGGTGGTCCTCTTGATTGAGTGCGATCACTGACGGGCAACGTGCCGTCACCGAGGCGACCCAATCAACGATCCTTGTCCTGGGAAACTTCAGTGAGGCGATGATTCGTTTGATCTCATGCCGCAGCGCGTCTGCGGTCGGCAACCGATGGCGAAAAAAAAAGCCGACGTGCGGGAACACCCGGAGG
>JAYTGQ010000521.1:0-12983 GCA_043733345.1 Schlesneria sp. | reverse complement strand
CGGTGTGGATTGGCGAGACAGCCGTTCAATCGCACTCGGCTTTCTTCACGCGGAGCGATGAAGGCGACTTGGGTTGCGGCCAACGGGCGCGCTGGGATCGCTCCAGGGCCATCGCCATTTTCAACGTAGGGTGGGACCAGCTCGCTTCGAGCGCCGGCCCACCATCGTAAAACATCGAGAATTGCTGGTGGGCCGGCGCGGCGAAGCGCCGCTGGTCCCACACTACGTCCTGCCCAGATTCAAAAAGGCATTGGCGCTGGGATCGCTCAAGGGTTGGTTGACGCTCGTCAGGGCCTTTGGTACGTCTCTGCCCGACCTGAAACAACCCGCTTCCTGCTGTTCTGAAATTCGATATGCCCCCGATTGTTGCGACGTATCGGCTGACGTGTGCTGCCGACGAAGTCGATCGTTTGAGTCGCGACATCGCGCTGGAGCAGACGGTTGAGATTCCCGAGTCGCTGCTCGTTTGCGACCGACTACGTGAGACCGTTGTTGGGCGAGTCGCGTGGATTTCTCCGGTTCCGAGTGCATCTCGAAGCGATTTTGAAACATCCAGTGGCGGCAGTGACGGGGCGAGCGTGTCCGGCGTGGCATCGTCCTCGCTCACGCTGCGGGTTGGTGTGGAATCTACGTCGAATCAGTTCGACGTGGCGATCGAATACCCCGTCGATCTCGCGGCGGGTGGACTCGGTTCACTGCTGAATTTGCTTTACGGCAACATCTCGCTCAAACGCAGCACGCGATTGATTCAGGTGAGTCTTCCGGATTCGTTGCTCAGCCAGTATCGCGGTCCCAATCAGGGAGTGGCGGGACTGCGACGGATGCTCGGCGTGTTTGGACGGCCGCTGTTGGCGACGGCCCTCAAACCGCGCGGGTCTGCGCCGGAAGATTTGGCGGCGTGCGCCAACCAATTCGCGGCGGGCGGCGGCGATGTAGTGAAGGACGATCACAATCTGATCGACGCGCGCTTCGATGACTTTCGTCGGCGCGTCGAACTCTGCCAGCAAGCAGTCTTGTCAGGGAACCACGCTTCTGGCAGGACGTGCCTCTACTTTCCAAACCTCGCTGGCCCCGCCGGTGAATTGGAACGCCGCGCCGAGTTCTTGATGGAGTTGGGAGTGAAAGGCGTGTTGCTCGCGCCATTGCTCGTCGGACTCGATCAGGTGCGACATCTGGCAGAGACGTTTCCGCTGATGTTTCTCGCCCACCCGACGTTTTCGGGAGCGTACTTTCACGATGCCAGCCACGGGATCGATCCGGGGTTGTTGCTCGGAACGCTCTTCCGATTGGCGGGCTGTGACGCCACGATCTACCCGAATCTGGGCGGCAGGTTCTCATTTTCGGCCGAGGATTGCCGACAAATTGCGGCGCGCGCCCTCGAGCCTTTGGGATGTCTCTCCCCAGCGTGGCCCGCTCCGGCGGGAGGCATGTCGTTCGACAACCTCGCTCAAATGGCGGGCGAATATGGCGCGGATGCAATGTTCCTGATCGGCGGTGCGTTGCTGGCGGACTCGGCCCATTTGCGAGTCAGCACTACCCGGTTCCAGTCGCGAATCGCGGAACTGTTTCCGGCCTGCTCGCGCGCGTCCAACACACCGGCGGAATCAGGTTCGGAGTCGAGCGATGACTTCGTCTCCGCGTGTGAGTTGCCCGCGTCGCCATTGAAGGCACCGTTGCTAGAACACCTGCGTCACACCGGCGACTTTGGCTGGGAAGGTCGCCCGCCGGTCGCGTACAAGGTGAATAGTCCACTCCCTTTTCAGGGGGTCACTCGCACGGAGCTGATCGGTGCGGCAGGAGAGCAGTCGGCGTTCGATCTCCGCTATTTTGAAATCGCGCCGGGAGGACATTCCAGCCTCGAACGGCACAACCACACGCACGTCATCATTGCGGTGAGCGGTGCCGGGGCGTTGCTCAGCGGCGAGTCGCAGCTCACGCTGAGTCAATTCGATATTGCCTATATTCCACCGCAGCAGGTCCACCAACTTCGGAACGAATCGCTCGAACCTTTCGGCTTCTTTTGCATCGTCGATCACGACCGCGACCGACCGGTGGCACCGTGATTTTGTTGTCCCGTCCGCACGATCCGGTTCGATGGGCTATGTCGGTTGTTCGACCTGCGGGCAGATTTCCGGCTCAGTCGATGTCGTCGAGTGCGATGTTTGACGAAGCGTCGTGGTCGATCCGCCGATGAATGACTGATTGTGGGTGGCGGGAACAGATCGGTAGAGTAGGCGTCCGTCGGCAGCGGGCAGCCGATCGGCGTGAATGTTCTGCCTGACGCGGCCATCCGGTAGCGGCGACCGGCAAGAAAATGATTTCCTCGTAGACACCAACCCGAAGTGTAAACGAGGATGCCGATCGACTTCGCCCTCGTTCACACTTCGGGTTGGTGTGGGTCTGACAAGTCTTGCCGGTCGCCTAGCAGCGCGACATTGCCGAGATCGTTTTCAATCTTCGAGCGGAGTTCGGTCAACATGGCAGCGAGCAAAAAGTACCTGAGTCTGGAAGAAGCTGCCGGATTGCTGAAGCTCAAGAACGAAGAGCTGATTCGATTCCGCGAAAAGGGTGACATTCGCGGTTTTGCGGATCGCGGCAATTGGAAATTCAAGGCCGACGACGTGGAAGAGTTCCGCCGCCGCCGCCAGCCCGACTCCGACCCCGACATGCAGATCATGGACGACGATGATCTCGGTGAACGGTTGATGAGCGACCCGGAGTTGCAGATTTCCAGCAGTTCTGAGAACGCGCTGGACGACGACGATGAACTGGGGCGGCAGGCGACCATCATTCGTAAGGGACGCGAAAGCACATCGGACAGCGACGTGCGGCTTGTGTTGGATGACGGTCTGAAAGGTCGGTTGACCGGAAGCAGTGGCGAGCTGCCGGTCATCGACATGGGCAGGTCGGACAGCGATGTGCGGTTGGTGGGTGACTCCGGAATCAAGCTGCGCCCCGATAGCGACAGTGATGTCCAACTGGTCAATCCGCTGGGACTGCGGCCTGATTCCGACAGCGATGTCAAACTCGTGAATCCTTCCGGTCTCGGTAGCGTCTCCGGACTGAACGATTCCGATAGCGACGTGCGGATGTCGCATCTGTCAGACTCCGATAGCGACGTGCGGCTGGCTCCGCTGTCCGGGGGATTGAACAGTGGCGGGCTATTCAATTCTGGAGGTCGTCGTCCAAGTGGTTTGGGTTCAGATGGGCCGAATTCCGGCGGCTTGGGTTCAGGGTTGCGAACCGACAGCGACATTGCACTCATACCGCCGATGTCTCGATCGGCGGGCAGTGGTGTTGGCGACGATGCCCTCGATTTCAATCTGATCGACGACAGTCCTGGCGGTTCGGCCCTGTTCGATGATGATGATGACGGCATTGTGCTACCTGGTGACAGCGGGATCGCGTTGAGTGGCGATAGCGGCATCCAGCTCCGCCAGCCCGCCGACAGCGGCATCCTGTTGGAAGGTGCCGACAGCGGAATCCGGTTGAGTACCGGCGACAGCAAGATCAAGTTGGGTGGCGACAGCGGATTCCGGCTGTCTCCAATGGGAGGCAGCAGCATCAAGCTGAAGGACAACAGCAGTATCAAGCTCAAGGGGGGCAGCAGCAAAAATCTCAAGGGGCGTCAGGCCGTCGATGATCGCGGTTCGACCGCTCCGATGCTGCTCGCCTCTGGTAATGACGACGATCTGAACTCCACATCGCCGATGCTGCTCAGCAACGACGATGACTTGAGCAGCACCGACCTCGAGATGCCGATGCTCTCGGCAGATGAGGGCGGTTCGGACATGATCGGAGGTCGCACGGCGGCGATCGTCATGTTTGACGACGACGACGACGATGACGCGACGGGAACCCTGAAGAAGACCGGCGGCAAGAAATCATCCGGCGATTCGGGTTTCGATTTCGATGATGAAGCGGATGAAGAACTCGAAGTCAGTGACGATGTTCTCGGTGAAGACGACGAACTCGAAGATCTCGACGCCTTTGATTCGGACGACGATGAGTTCGACGAATCGTTTGAATCGGGGGCGAGTCAACTCGGCTTCGGGCGTCGCCAAGACAAGCTGGTCGCACCGCAGGAGGCCGAATGGGGAACGGGCTTCTTCCTCGGTTTGCTCGCCTCAACCTTCGTGCTGCTGGTCGGTGCGTTGCTGTCGGTGGACCTGCTCCACACCACCTGGGCTGGCAGCGAGTCGGCGGTCTATCAGGGCGAGTTCATCGGTTTGTTCGCAGGCTTGTTCCAGTAGCGTGAGCCGCAAGGCAGCAGAGAACACACGTAGGACGGGCACTCTTGCCTGTCCTCTTTTTTTAGGAACTGGCTCTGCTTCGTTTAACCGCCTGTTGCACAACGTAGGGTAACAGCCTGTTGAAAAACGGTTGTCGGGAGGGCGAGGCTCCTGCCGAGCCGCGAGAAACAAGCGACTTTCCTCATACACATGGCTCGACGGGAGCCTCGCCTTCCCTTTTTCAACAGGCTGGTAAGCGTCTCGCTTGCCCGTGAATGCCGTTGAAAAGAGGGCAAGCGAGACGCTTACCCTACGCTTTTCGACAGGCTGTTTGTCTGCTTGTGGCAACGGCGATCGACGATGGCAACGGCAGGTTTTGCCGCAGTCGAATCGCTGCGGGCGCCTTCCTTGGGATTCCTGCTCGCGAACCGGGGGTTTCGCTTAAGACTCCTCTTGGCGAGCGTTTGGCCGGTTTCTATAAACCGCCCCCTCAGCCGTTCCAGCCGGACGGCGACCATCGCGGGAACTTTGGTCGCCCTCTTGGATTGGCTGTCCTGTCAGCGGGTTTTCTCCCCGGTTCAATCACATTCACTGAACGATGGCGGTTTTGTCACGGCGCGAGAGCGTCGCAGTGCGGTCGTGTGCATTTTGGGAATGCACTCGGCGGCGTCGCGGCTTGCTCGTTGGTCGTGCGACCGCGCCTGTCGCCCAGGAGTTCTCGATGTCTCAACGAAGTCGGACCTGTTTGTTGCTGGCCATGTCACTCTCGCTGATGGCACCGCTCGGTTGCCGTCACGCGCCTCGAAACGCTCTCCAGCAGAGTCAGCTTCGGGCACAACAGCTCTACCAGCAGAACCGCGCCCTCGCGATGGAACGCAATGGTTTGGGCATGAGCCAATCGGGGTTGGCGGCCGACCGCGCCCGGTTGGAGCAGCAGTACCTCGCGACCAAGCAAAGCCTCGACGCGGCCAATGCCAGACTCGAAAACATGCAGGCATCCAACGGGCAGCTCGAAGACCGCGTGAAGAACATGCTGATGAGCGACCGCCCCAGCACGAACCCGTTGTCTGAGGATGCCACGTTGCGGATGAAGCGACTCAAGGAGAAGTACCCCGAGTTCGAGTTCGATCCTTCGACGGGCGTCAGCAAGTTTTCGACCGATCTGCTGTTCAACTCGGGCAGCGATGACGTTCGCCCCGAGGCGATGAAAGTGCTGCAAGAGTTCGCGTCGATCATGAATCAATCAGACGCTCGCCATCTGAAGGTGCTGGTTTCCGGACACACCGATGACCGGCCGGTCGCGAAGAAAGGGACTCAGGACAAGCATGGTGACAACATGGGCCTGTCGGCGCACCGCGGCGTGACCGTCGTGCGTGCTCTCCGAAAATCGGGCATCGACGAGAAGCGGATGGGTGTCTCGGGCTATGGAATGCACCAACCGGTTGAGCCGAACAAAACCGAAGCCTCTCGCTCGAAGAACCGCCGCGTGGAAATTTATGTCCTCGCCCCGGATGCATCGGTCGCTGGCTGGGATCCCGGCTCGGAAGTGCGCTGACGGCTGGGGGGGAAGGCCGCCCGATGAAGTCCGGCTTAACTCTGTTGACCGGACTTCTTTTCGTTGGAATGTCTCTCGCAAAGTAGTCCGGCTTTCAGAAAAGCCGGACTACTTTCGTTTCCAAACGTTGGACTGGAAGCCAAGAGTTGAGGCAACTACCTGCCGCCGCGACTCAAGCCGATTGTGCGAGAGCCACTTCGTCCTCGTCGCTGTCTTCCTCACCGGGGCTTCTGCCGAGTAGGGCCTGTTTTCCTTGAGCCGTCAGTTGATACCGCATCCCGGCATCGCGGCCTGACAGGTCAAACTTGAGGAACCCGAACGCGATGAGTTTGCCGTGAATGGCGGGGAGCTTGGCGGACTCAATCGCCGCGACTTCGGACACGCGCGGAATCCAACCGTCAAACTCGGGAGACCGTTCGCGCGACTGAGCTTGCAGGTCGTGATAGACCTTGAGCGCTGTCCGCCATTCGGGATGCCGCCGCAACTGTTCGAGGTCAAGGTCGTCCAACATGCTCGTTGGTATCGACTCGCCTCCGAGTCTCTTCCCAGCAGCAACGGCTCCGCACGCGCGACCCCTTCCCCCGGCAGCCCCTCGCACATCGGATCGACTGGAATCTTCGGACGAGTCGATCAGGGGCGCGGCGGCAAGCTGTTAGTCCAAGCTCGATGCCCAGGCCCGCGAAATGCCACGCTTGCAACTAGGGTGCGATGGCCGGATTCGCTGCAACACATTGTGGGGCGGCAAATCCAGTTTAAGTCATGAGCGAGACAAGCGACTCAGCAAGCGAAACGCCCAAAAACATAGAACGGCGGTCAAGACGGTAAGGCCAAGAAACACGGGGTCCGTCGCCAAGTGCAATCCCTCCGCTTGGACACGCCAGATATGCGCCAGAGTGATCAAGCCAAAGACCGTGCCCGTGGTAATGAGATATGCTTTCATCAGGATTGTCTCCGGAGGCCAAACCATAGTTCACCGCGAGTGTGTCCGTATAACGGACCAATGACCAGCAATCGTTGCCGGAGTTGGCTGATGACTCACATGTTGGTCTTCGCGTCGGAGGCTTCGCCGAGGACGGCGTTCAACGCGGTGTTGAGCGTGCTGTCGTGGCGGTGGTCTTTCGAGTAGATACGGAAGACGCAGAAGCTGATTGGCAACGCGCGGAACAGGTCGTCGTCGGACAGTTCTTGGGGCGTGCCGACGGCTGGATCGAGCAGATAGTTTTGGCCGCCTGTCGGCAGACGACCGCTCGGGCGGTGATAGTGCTTGGCCACGTCGATCTTGAGCGGAAGCTCCCTCAAGTCGGCGGGCAGGCGTTCGCGGACTCGCTTCAGGACGAGATCGGGTTCAGAAATGATCGAGGTCCGTTCGGCGCTGCCCGAGTGAAAGTTGAGCGTTCGCTCGCAGGCCATCTTCCATGTGACTTCGCGGCGCAGAATCTGTTGCCAGCGGTCGCCGAGTGCTTTCAACACGGGATCGGTCGCGTCGGCCCAGCGGTGGACATCGACGAGGAACGACGATTCGGTGAACTTGCGATAAGCGTCGAGGTTCTCCAACGGATTGCCTTGAAACAGACGCGGCATCGTTTCGGGGAAGAGCTCCTCGAGCGAAAGATCGACCGCGCGAACCGTCCGATGGAAGTAGACGGTGCGGAACAGATTGGCTCGCGTCTCGATGAAGTTGATCAGCGTCGGCAGCCCGCGCGCGTGAATCGTCAGCCCAGCCGACGTGAAGAACGTGTAGTGCAGAATGCGATTCAGATCGAACGCCTTCGTGTTGTAACCGGTCATGTAGGCGTCGCGCAGCACGAAGTCCATGTTGTCCACGGTGTAGATGCCGCTGAACATCGACCGCAACTTCCTCAGCCAGTCGGGATGGCCCTCTTCGGCAGCGGCGTCTCGCTTCGGCCGACGGATCAGCCACGCGATCTGATGCGGGTCGAGTTCTTCGAGTGGCGACAACTTGCCACTCGGGTTGCGGCGGATGCGGCGGAGCAGATCGCCCAGTTCCTGCTCGATCACCGCGCCGCCGATGTCTTCGTGCGTGACACCGAACTGGTCGAGATAGTGATCGTCGAAGAAGTGCCCGAACGGCCCGTGACCCACATCGTGCAACAGGGCCGCCATGCGGAGCAGGCTCTCGACATAGGCGCGACTCGGTACGTTGCGTGTCGAATCGCAGAGCGACTCGTACCAATGTTCGATCGCCACCGACGCCAGGTGCATCGCGCCGAGGATGTGCTGAAACCGCATGTGTTCAGCCGACGGGAAGACCCACCACGCGGTCTGAAGCTGGTGAATCTGTCTCATCCGCTGCACCCACGGATGATCGATCACGTCCTGCTCGGCCGCTTCACCTTCGGGCAATCCGGATCGCGCGATGAACGGGATGTACCCGTGAATCGGATCGTGTGAGAGGCTTTCATTAACGAAATCGCGAGCCATCAGCGGACCTTGGGGAGAAGGAGAGGGGCAGGAGTCAGAAAACAGGAAGCAGAAGACGACTGGCAGGATACAGAAGGGCGACATTGGCAGACAGGCGTGGTGGTGCTTGGTGGACGGGCATTGGGGGAGAGTGCAAAGTGAAAAGTGATCAGTGCAAAATGCAAAGTGTCCGTGATCACAGACCCTCTTCAACTTTGCACTTTGCACTGATCACCTTGCACTTCGCACTGTTCCTCCCTACGAGCCTACGAAATCGGCAGGCTGCCAAACCTCCGCAAGGCAGCGTCGTTGATCATCAGCAGACTTGGTTGCGAAAGGCTTGTTCGGTTCTTATAGTTCCCGCCCTAGTTCCGGCTCCTGAGGCGTTGATTCGCCTTGGATCGCCCCTCGCGGGACGCCGTGCCTTTAGCACGCTCCGGACATTTTTGAACCTGAGTGAACCTACATGTTTGATGGCATTACCAATGGACTGCGCTCGGCGCTGTCGGTGTTGGGACGCGGTGGAAAACTCACCGAGTCCAACATTCGCGACGGTCTCGCCGAGATTCGCAAAGCGCTGCTCGAAGCCGACGTGCATTATGACGTGGCAACGAATTTCATTAAGCGTTGCACCGAACAGGCCATTGGCGACAAGGTTCTCAAGTCTCTCCGTCCCGACCAACAGATCGTCGGGATCATCCATCAGGAACTCTGCAACCTGATGGGGCCGGCCGATCCCTCGCTTCATCTGCGACGCGATGGCCTCAACAAAATCATGATGTGCGGCCTGCAAGGGAGTGGAAAAACCACGACCTGCGGCAAGCTGGCCCGAATGCTCAAGGAGCAGGGTCGCCGCCCGATGCTCGTCGCAGCGGACCTTCAGCGTCCCGGTGCCATCGAGCAGCTCCAGATTGTCGGGCAACAGCTCGATGTCCCCGTTTACAGTGAGGCCCCCGGCGGTTCGTCCCCGCTGAAGGTGTGCATCAACGGGCTGGCGGCGGCGAAGCAAGCGGGCGTCGATGTTGTGATCTTCGACACGGCGGGCCGACTACACGTCGATGCCGACCTGATGAACGAGTTGGAGCAGATCGACCGCAAAGTTCAACCCGACCAGATTCTGCTCGTCTGCGACGCCATGACCGGGCAGGATGCGGTCAACAGTGCGAAGGCGTTCAACGCGGCACTCGAGTTGGACGGCATCATTCTCACCAAGCTCGACGGTGACACGCGCGGTGGTGCGGCGATCAGCGTCAAAGAGGTGACCGGCGTTCCCATCAAGTTCATCGGAACGGGGGAAGCTCTCGACCGGCTCGAACCGTTCCATCCCGACCGCATGGCTGGCCGAATCTTGGGCATGGGCGACGTTGTGTCGTTGTTCGAGAAAGCTCAAAAAGAATTCGACGCCGACGAAGTCGAACGCCAGCAACAGAAGATGATGTCTGGCAAGTTCTCCTTGGAGGACTTTGGCAAGCAGATGAAGATGATCCGCCGGATGGGACCACTCGGCGACCTCCTCAAGATGATCCCCGGTTTGGGGGGCCTCGCTGCGGCTGTTCCCGAAATGGACGCCGACAAAGACATGGGCCGTATCGAAGCGATCATCAGTTCGATGACTCCCTACGAGCGGAGTCATGCAGATCGGATTGATCGCAGCCGTCGGCATCGTATCGCGCGCGGTGCGGGAGCGGAGCCAGCCGATGTCAGCCGCCTGATTAAAGACTTCGGAAACATGGCGGGCATGATGCAGAAGATGTCTGGCCTTGGAATGATGGACAAAATGAAAGCCATGAAGGGGATGGCCGACGGCGGAATGTTCAATCCCGGTGCTCAGTTGTCTTCGGTGAAGGAACGCAGCAAACGTGGTCCGGCCGATCCCAAAGAGGCCGACGAGAAACGCAAGAAGGCCAGAAAAGACGCCAAGAAGCAGAAGAAGCGAAATCGGTGATCGACGTGAGTTGTCTCACGAAGAGTCGCCATCCGAAGTCCGGCTTAGCTTTGTTAGCCGGACTTCTCTTTGCCCTTCGTCACCACTGAAGGAAGTCCGGCTGACAAAGCTAAGCCGGACTTCCAACCCAGATCCAGAGTCCCCTATTCAGGTCGAGTAACTTCAGTCCAAGGAGAGTTGAGTGGCAGTCAGAATCCGCATGAAGAAAATTGGACGCAAGCATCGTCCGTTCTACCGCATCTGTGTGATGGACTCGCGCGTCCATCGTGAAGGGAAAGCCCTCGAAGAAGTCGGCTGGTACGACACCTCGGTCGCCGACAAGTCGAAGCGAGTCTTGGTCGATCTGGCGCGGATCGATTATTGGATTTCGGTCGGTGCCAGTATGTCTGACCGAGTGGCCACGCTGGTCAAGAAGGTGAAGACCAACCGGTTTGGCGTCGCAGCGGCTCCACCCGCGTTGATCGCTCCGAAGCAACCGGCTCCCCCAGCACCGGAAGGTGAAGCGGCTCCGGTGGAAGAAGCACCGGCTGCGGAGTGACCGGCGATCTCGATTGGCTGTGGCCCGTCGGGGCGGGTATATACCGCGCACGGATGAGGATGGCACATTTCACACTAACCCGAAGCGTAAGCGAGGACGTGTGTTGCCTCCTCGCTTACGCTTTGGGTTAGTGTCAGCGTGTACGACGTGAGGTTTGGGACGAGTCCTATGAGCGGCCAAGATGCGATTTGATGTTCTGACATTGTTCCCCGAGTTGTTCCACAGCTACCTTCAGCAAAGCTTGTTGAAGTTGGCGATCGAGAACCAACGGGTCGATGTCAGGCTCTGGAACATCCGCGCTTGGGCGACCGACAAACACAAGTCGGTGGACGACACTCCTTACGGGGGCGGCCCCGGAATGTTGTTGTCTTGTCCGCCGATCTACGCAGCGGTCGAGGCGGTTCAGGCCGACGCTCCGCAATCGGGACAACTGGTAATGCTGACTCCGCAAGGACGAAAGCTCGATCAGGGTCTGGTCAGGGAGTTGGCTCAATTCCCGCGACTCGTTCTGATGTGTGGTCGCTACGAAGGGTTTGATGAACGAATTGCCGAAGGGTTGAAGCCGCTCGAAATCTCGGCGGGCGACTTCATCTGCAACGGTGGCGAAGTCCCGGCGATGATGGTGATCGACACGGTCATCCGCTTGGTGCCGGGTGTGTTGGGAGACGAAACAAGCAGCAAGTATGACTCGTTTGGCGAGTCCGGCCTGTTGGAATACCCGCAGTACACGCGACCTCGCGAGTTTCGGGGGATGACTGTGCCGGACATCTTGCTGAGTGGCAATCATGGTGAAATCGCCCGCTGGCGCGAGCAACAAAGTTTGGAGCGAACACGTCAACGACGTGGCACTTCCACAACCGATTCGTCAGCAGGAACGCAGTAAGACACGTTTCGAGTCGAGGCAGTTTGGCGGACTCATTGAAGTTTCGAGACTCGAAGAAGACAGCACTCATCACAGGCGGGCAGTTCCCGCCCTTGGACTGAAGTTGGAAGTGAAAACATGATTAACAAGTACGTGAAAGCCGTTGAAGACAAGTATCTGCGTCCCGATCCGCTCGTGTTTGAAGTTGGCGACACCGTCGATGTTCACACGAAGATTCAGGAAGGTGACAAAGAGCGAATCCAGATTTTTAACGGAGTCGTCATCGGTCGCCGTGGTGGTGGCACCCGTGAGATGTTCACTGTCCGACGCATCGTCGCCGGGGAAGGGGTCGAGCGCACGTTCCCGTATCACTCACCCAAGATCGCCAAGATCGAAGTGAAGCGGCACGGTAAGGTTCGTCGCGCGAAACTGTTCTTCCTGCGCGACCGCATCGGCAAGGCGACCAAGCTGATCGAGCGCGTCGATGCCGCCGAACTGGAAGCCAAGAACGCAGCCAAGAAGAGCAAAAAGGCCGCCGCCCGCTGATTCGCCGCAGGACGTTTCGCGCGGTCCAAGTTCGCGGCAAGTCTGAGAACTGCCCGATTTCCGAATCCTCAGCGGGTCTGGAAGTACGGGCAGTCTCCGTTTCTTTGTGTTCCCAATTCTGAGGCACTTCGCAGGGAGAGTCCGAGTGTGGAATTGGTTGACTCATCTTTTGCCGTCGCGGGTTCCGCCCGACTCGCTCGGGAATCGGGGTGAGGTCGCAGCCGCCCGCTTTTTGCAGCGGCTGCGCTATCGAATCATCGAGCGACAAATGCGCAATCGCTTCGGTGAGCTGGATCTCGTGGCACTCGACGGAGACGTGGTGGTGTTCGTCGAGGTCAAGACGCGAACCACGCTGTTGGCCGGGCATCCGACCGAAGCCGTGACCGCCACCAAGCAGCGAAAAATCACGCGGTCAGCATTGGCGTACCTCAAGCGGCGCGGCTGGCTCGAACACCGCGTTCGCTTCGACGTGATCGCTGTCGTGTGGTCGAACGAGGCGGCCACTCCAAAGCTTCAGCACTACATCAGCGCGTTCGACTCGGACGATTTTGGGCAGATGTACTCGTGACAATTCTGGTTCATCGCGAAGTTTGGAGGGATTGGTGATTCAAGATGAACGAATCAAGACGTGACCGACAGAAGTCGGATCCGCCATCGGCGTAGGGTGGGACAAGCTCGCTTCGAGCGCCGGCCCACCCTCGGAAAACTCTCTGCCATTTTCGTGGGATAGGCGTCTCGCCTGCCTTCTGCTTCACTACTACAGGAGAGGCAGACGAGACGCCTACCAGCCTGTTGAAAAACGGCTGTCGGGAGGGCGAGGCTCCTGCCGAGCCGCGAGAAACAAGCGACTTTCCTCACGCACACGACTCGGCGGGAGCCTCGCC
>JAYTGQ010000520.1:0-1692 GCA_043733345.1 Schlesneria sp. | reverse complement strand
CAGAATCGTTCCACGACTTCACAGCGAGAGGCCAACATCGGCTTGCCACACCACGTCGAGAGATGAATGTCACCATCGACGAGCTTCGTGTAGCCGGTGACTTGGCGACCTTGCACGGTCGCTCCAAGGGCCGAGAATTCCCGGCCTTCGTGTTCAATGATCCCGATTTCAATCTGGCCCTGACGAACGCACGTTGTCAGCATGATTCACTCCGGCTTGATGACGCCGAAGCCGTGCAGAACGATGTGTGCTGCTCAGCGGCTTCAGTACCGTTCAAGTGGGTGTCTCAGACTGGGATCACTTCGTACTCGACGGACTCGCCCTTCTCGATCTGGTCAATGGCACCAAGTGCGGCCATCTCACGGTCGGTCGTCATGCGACAGAGCGAGTTGAACTTGCTCGTGAAGGCCAGCGAGACGGGATGATTGATGATGTCATCGCCGCAGACACCGCTTCGATGCAGAGCCAGAAGGTGCCGATGAAAACAGCCGACCACGGCGACAAGATTGCAGGCGTCCTGCACTGCGTTGGCATCGGCTGCGGCTTGCTTCTGAACAGGGTCAGACCCGATAGCGACGGCGGTTCGATTCGTCATGACTTGTTCCTCGGATTGAGTTGAGTAATTCCGAGGAACAAGCGGGTGTCTGATTCGGTCAGTAGCTCAGCCGATCCGATGCTTCACCAAGCTGGCCCTGCGTCCGTTTCGTGTACCTCGCTGTCGTGTTCAAATTCTCGTGGCCGAGGATCTGAGCCAAGCTCACGAGGTCATTCTGGTTGTCGGCCAAGAATTGGTGGGCCATCGTGTGCCGCAACAGATGGGGGTGCAGCTTGAAGCCACAGATCGCACTGTACTTGTCGCACAGATTTCGCACGCCCCGGTCGGTCAATGGGCCACGTTCACCAATGAAGACATTGACCGAGGGGACCGGTGGCCGAGCTTCGAGCCAGTCATGAAGAGCACGCCGGGCGGGGAGCGGCAATGGCACCGACCTCTGCTTGTTCCCCTTCCCATTTCTGAAGACAACTGAGCCGCTTCGCTCAGAGACCATCAGGTCATTGAGTTCTAGTTCCACCAGATCCCCGACACGGCATCCGGTGAACAAGAACAGATTGAAGATGGCATTCGCCCTGATGTCACCACGAAGCTCGACTTCCCGCAGCAACTTCCTCACCTGACTTCGGTCGAGTCCCTTCGGGGCCAACGCCTGCCGCTTCAGTTCCTTCACGGGCTTCGCAGGGTTGGCCGGGACATGTCCTTGATCGGCGAGCCAGCCGAAGAAACGACGGAGCAACACGAGCGACCGATTCACGGTCGAGACCGCCTGTTGCTTCTCACGTCGAAGATGATCCCGGAAGTCCACCACATCCCTGACAGTGACTCGGCCAACGACGAACGGTTCCTTGTTCGACGCTGAGAACCAGCCAGCGAATTGTCGCACATCATGGACGATCAATCGTCGAGTCCCCGGTGCGAAGTCATGACCACCGAGGAACTGATCGAGAAGACCAGCTTCATCTTTTCCGACCGGGATGCCCTCAAAAACATTTACGCCCGAATTCTTCATGGCTTATCTCCAGCAATTCGACACGAATTTGACACTTTGAGGCTTCAACCCGGCTGTAAATGGCACTTTAAGCCCCACATTTACGGCCTAATCCCGACGCTTCATCCGCAAGAACACCGAACGGATG
>JAYTGQ010000519.1:0-5049 GCA_043733345.1 Schlesneria sp. | reverse complement strand
GGGAGGGCGAGGCTCCCGCCGAGCCGCGAGAAACAAGCGACTTCCCTCACGCACACGGCTCGGCAGGAGCCTCGCCCTCCCTTTTTCAACAGGCTGTTCGGCATGTCGTCACCCGACCGAATCGACCGCCGCCACTTCGCGGCACAGTTGGCTGTGGGAGCGAGTACTCTCACAGTCGCGATGACACCCCTCGCAGCGACCAGCGCGGCCGAAGACAAGCCGGTCGCGGACAAGAACGAGAAAAGGGACAAGCCGGCCGAGAAGCAGTCCGACGAAGCCGCAGCCCCGCCCGAGCTGCCGTCTGCCGAAGTGATCCTGCTCACCTACCTGACTCGTCGTTACCCGAGCGACCACTACGACGAAGCGGCCCTCCAGGGAATCTTCCGCGACATTCGAGGCGATGTCGCGCGCGGAAAACAACTCAGCGAGTTCCCCCTCACGAATGCTGACGAACCCGCGTTCGTGTTCGCTACGTATCGCAGTCAATCGAAAGACAATGAACAGAAGGAAACGGAGGGAACGAAGTAGGATCAATTCACTCTCTTCCTCCTGAACTTCGTGACCTTCGTTCACTTCTGTTCCAACTCTCCTCCGACAAGCCAGCAGGTCTCGCATCATGCCCGAAACCAATCTCGCCTTTGCCACGATCCGCGAACTTGGTGCGAAGTTGCGATCGAAGGAAGTGACCTCGGTCCAGTTGGCTGAGTTCTTTCTGAGCCGCCTCGAAAAGTTCGGTCCCGTCTATAACGCCGTCGTACGGGTGACTCGTGACCTCGCGATGGCTCAAGCAAAACAAGCCGATGAGGAACTGAAGGCGGGGCAGGATCGAGGCCCTCTGCACGGCATTCCATTCGGCGTGAAAGACCTGCTCGCGACAAAGGGTATTCCAACTTCATGGGGAGCCGCGCCTCTGAAGGATCAGATGCTCGACGAGGACGCGACCGTCGTCGTGCGGTTGCGTGAGGCTGGTGCCGTGCTGTGTGCCAAGCTGGCGATGGTCGAACTGGCGGGAGGCTTTGGCTACAAGCAGGCCGATGCCAGTTTCACCGGTCCCGGACTGTGTGCGTGGGACAAGACCTGTTGGTCGGGCGGATCGTCCTCGGGTCCGGGATCGGCGGTCGGCGCGGGGCTGATTCCCTTCGCCATCGGTTCCGAAACGTGGGGTTCGATCATGACTCCCGCCGGATACAACGGGCTCGCCGGTTTGCGACCGACCTACGGCCGCGTGAGCCGTCACGGCGCGATGGCTCTCAGTTGGACGATGGACAAGCTCGGCCCGATGTGCCGCACGGCCGACGACTGCGGCTTGGTGCTCGATGCCATCGCCGGGCCGGACCCGCTCGATCCGTCGAGCATTGTGAGCGAATGGAAGTACGATCAGTCGGGCGGGGCCGCTCATGCTCCCCTCGCCCCCGTCTTCGGGGGAGAGGGGCTGGGGGTGAGGGGGTCTTCGAGCGGTGAACAACCCGCAAAGGCGCAGGTACGAAAAGAAAAAGCCCCCCTCTCCCTAACCCTCTCCCCCGAAGACGGGGGAGAGGGGACAAAGCCAAATGCCCAACCAAGCAAGGTCGCCGAACAAGCTCGTTTCAAGTTCGCGACGCTCGACGTGGACTTCGCCCGGCTCGCACCCGAGGTCCGTGCGAACTATGAAACGTCGCTCGAAGTCCTCAAGCAAATCGGATCATTCGAGGCGATCAAGCTGCCCGAGTTTCCCTACGGCACGGTCGCGTCAACGATCATCTCGTGCGAGATGGGAGCGGCGTTCGAGGGCTTCATGACCAGCGGCGACGTGTGGGAGCTGACCGCTCCCGAAGACCGCTTCGGCGTGTTCTCGAACCTCGTCATCCCGGCGAAGGACTACATCAACGCCCTGCGCATTCGAGGCAAGATTCAACGGGCGATGGACGAACTGCTCTCCCGCTTCGATGCCGTCGTCACGCCGACGCTGAACACCGAATCCGGCCCCATCACCCAGAAGTTCGCCGAGTGGTCTCAGGGCTTCACGAGTACCGAGCTCAGCGGCGCCTCGAACGCCATCGGACTGCCCGGCATCACGATCCCCAACGGCTTCGGCGCGCGGGGCCTGCCCACCGGCCTCGAATTCACCGGCCGAGCCTACAATGAAAACACCATCCTCGCCGCCGCGAGGGCCTACCAACAACGCACCGACTGGCACACGAAGACGCCGAAGGTGGAATGAGTCGCTTGAGCAGGCATCAACATTTGGTCGGCTGGCAAGCAAGTTCTGTCGCTTCAAAGTAGCCTTCATCGCTCCGCGTGAAGTGAGCCGATTGAGAGTGGACGTGGATGTACGACCAGCGCCGACCTCGCGCACGGCTATCTTCACGCGGAGCGATGAAGGCTACTTTGTTTTGGGCCGAAGGCTGTTTCGTTTGACCGGGAACCAACCATGAACCAACCACATCGCCGCCGAGGGCTGACTCGAATTGAACTGACCGTCGTGTTGGCTGTCCTCGCAGTGGTGGTCGCGTTGCTGCTGCCTGCCATTCAACAGGCGCGCGAGTCGGCGCGGCGGACGCACTGCAAGAACAACCTCAAGCAACTCGGGCTGGCCCTGCACAACTATCACGACACTCACAAATTGTTTCCGCCGGGATATGTGATGAGCGTTGATGGTGTTTACCACGGCTGGGGCTGGGAAGTGATGATCACTCCGTTCTTGGATGCGTCGCCCTTCTACAGTAAAGTTTGCGGAGCATTCTCGAATGGACTTCAGGCGTTGCCGACTCGCCCCGATTTGAGTGTTATCTACACGAGCCTCCGTTGCCCAAGCGATCCTGGCTCGGCTCATGTCGAACATGCCATCGTCTGCGCGAGTCCCGTCGCGGATGGCGTGGTCACGCCGGGAACGTTCGATTGGAAGAATCACTTTAGTCGCTCGAACTACTTCGGCAATGCGGGCTACCTCCAGCATGAGGTCGGGGGCCTGAAGCCGGACGCCAGCGGTGAGCCGCCCGCAACCGAGCCGTTCGTCAACGCGGGGAGTATCGGGAACTCGGGCAGCACGTTCTCGATACCTCATCGCTACCTCGACCAGAAGAACTTCGGTGGTGTCTTCGGACAGAACAGCAAGGTGGGTTACAGTCACATCACTGATGGAAACAGTTTCACGTTCCTGGTGGGAGAGCGTTACACGCCGGCACACTCGCAAGTTGGCTCAGTCGGGCACGGCATCTTGATCGGAGTTCCCGACTGCACCACGGCCGCCGGTTTGGCGATGGCCTTCGGCGACACCAGCATCAAGCTCAATGCAGGTACGCGCCAGAGAGCCGAGACTACGGGATTTGGCAGTTCGCACGCCGGAGGCGCACACGTCCTGATGGGTGACGGTGTTGTACGCTTCATCTCCAACGGCATCGACATCAAAGCGTTTCGCGATATATCGACCATCAATGAAGGGCAAATGGGTAGCTTTTGAGCCATGCTCGCATTCTGCGAGTTCTTCGATGGCAGTTGGCGCGAGAACAAAGCCCGTGGATGCTCAAGCCGCTTTCGACTGATGGAACGGAGTCGAATGACAGTCGTCGTAGAGTGCGTGGAGTCGGATGACAATGACAAGCTCTCTCAACACGAGTGATCCGCGTCCCGCTCCTCACGGACGCGGCTCCGCGATTGAGCCGCCGAATCGGTTTTTGAAGGCTCACGCCGTTCCCGACTACGCAGATTTTGAGAACGATCCCGAGTTCCTCGCGGAGTTGCGGCGGGTGCCGACCGAGTTTCTGGACGATGCGTCGCAGAGTATCGTCAGCGAAAATGACACCCCCGACATGCCGTTCCGGTCCAGCGTCAATCAGTACCGGGGCTGCGAGCGGATCAGCCTCAAGGCCGTTGGTGATGACGGCACAAGTCGCATGGTCGAGGGCCATAGCGTTCAACATTACCGCGACACACATGCGTCAACCTCGACGCCGTGAAGGAGATTTTCGTGAGTCAGCTGGTCCCGCCCCGATTCCTGTTTCGGTGGTCGTTCACTGTGCGGCGGCTCGAACGTCGCCTGCATCACGCAGGGCGACTGCTGGGATTGTCTGAGGATTGTCGAATTCCATCACTGGGCGAACTCGACAACTCCGCCTGCTTTGCGGATGTAAGAATGGCTTGGTCTGACGAGGGGATTGGACTGAGTGTTGAGGTCTTGGGGCGTTCTCGTCCGCCAAAGTGCCTTGTCGAGCAGCCGACAACATCCGACGGGTTGCACGTGTGGCTCGACACGCGAAATACTCAGACGGTCCATCGCGCCACGAAGTTTTGTCAACAATTTAGCCTGCTTCCAACGGGCAGCGGCTCCAGTGGCGACAAACCGATTGCCATTGCCGTTCCCATGGCAAGAGCGAGGGAAGAGGCTGCATTACCGGAAGCGTCGCTCGTCGAGTTGCAGTCTCACGTTCAAAATGAGGGCTATTGGCTCGATGCTTGGTTGCCGAAAAAGGTCTTATTCGGTTACGAGCCGTCGTCGCATGCGAGCCTCGGTTTTCATTTCGCCGTCCGCGATAGTCAACTCGGCGAGCAAACACTCGCCGTCACCAGCGAATTCCCCTACGCCTCCGACCCCAGCCTGTGGCAGACGATTGTTTTGAGGCCGGATAAGTGAAAGTCGCTTGCCGAAAAAAGGCGAGGCTTGGGGCTTCGATTGCAACCACGAAAATCGCTTGTCACTCTTTCTGACTGCCTTTATACCTCGCACGGTTGAGAATGGCAGATTTGCTCGCAGAAGCGATTAACCCGAAGTGTAAACGAGGGCTTTGTTTAGCCGCCCTCGCTTACACTTCGGGTTAGTGTCAGGGTCAACAGCGTGAGGTATATACGGCCTCGGGTCACGAAGAATTAGGGTTCATCCGACTAATGCGTGCTGAGAGTTGAGAAGTAGTGAACATGCCGGTGTGATTTGGGGTTAGGAAACAATCCACCAGATCACAGGAGCCAGCATGTCCACCAGGGCCAGCGCACACTAAGAAGCCCTAACAAAACCTTGGTTTGAGTTTACTGAAGCAGATGAGCGATTCCGCGAGTTTTAACCACGCCTGGTGAATG
>JAYTGQ010000518.1:0-1700 GCA_043733345.1 Schlesneria sp. | reverse complement strand
GAGCCGCGAGAAACAAGCGACTTTCCTCACGCACATGGCTCGGCGGGAGCCTCGCCCTCCCTTTTTCAACAGGCTGTTAGCTTTGTTAGCCGGACTTCATTTGGGAATCACACCCCCTTCCCGAAGTCCGGCTTTCAGAAAAGCCGGACTTCATCATTCTGCCTGCTCGGTTCACTCCCGCTTCCCGCCGCTTTCTGACACCATCCTTCCGCCGACCGCCCCGCCACCTTCGCCGATTCAGGACGCCTTCGCATGACGAACGCCACGACCTTCGCTTCCCTCGCCGACCAGCTTCACAGCGGCGGGCCTGCCGCCGTGTTTGACCAACTGGCCGCGACGCTCCTCGAACAGAAGGAGTTTCACAAACTGTTCGACGCGCGTTGTCAGCGGAAGAAGTTTGAGATGGGCTTGCCCCTGCATCGGCCCACGTCGTTCGAGGACGTTCCGAATGAGCGGCGCGAGGAGTTTGAAGCGGCCTACATGGCGGCGGCGCGCGAGGCGGGAGAGCTGCTGCTCGCCGACAAGAAATTGGGCCAGGCTTGGATGTACTTCCACGCCATCCGCGAGACGGCTCCGATCAAAGCGGTCCTCGAAGCAATCCCCTTGCCGCGCGAATTGACCGACGAAACGGAAGAGTTGATCGACCTCGCGTTCTACAAGCTGGTCCATCCGGTAAAGGGCTTGCAGGTCATGCTGAAGACACATGGGACGTGCAGCACGATCACGTCACTGGATCAGCAGTTCCAGAATCTCTCGCCCGAGCAGCGTTCCGAGTGTGCGGCGATCCTCGTGAAGTCGCTGCACACGGACCTGTTGCAGTCGATCGAGCGTGAGGTCAAGCAGCGGATGCCATTCGCGCCCCCCGCCAGCACGCTGCGCGAGTTGATCGCCGGGCGCGAGTGGCTGTTTGCCGACAACAACTATCACATCGATGTTTCGCACCTGCACTCGACCGTCCGCTTCGCCCGCTCGCTGACAGCCGGTTCGCCCGAGTTAGCCATCGCCCGCGACCTCGCTGAGTACGGCTCGCAACTCTCACCGCAGTTCCAGTACGCGGGTGAGGCCCCGTTCACCGAGTTCTATCTCGCGCACATCCAGTTCTTCAAATTCTTGGCGGGAGACGAGCGCGACGCGGCGCTGGCTTACTTCCAACAGCAACTCGCACAAGAACCCGATGAACAAGGTCAGGCGCTCATCGCGTACGTGTTGGTTGATCTGCTCGCCCGCACCGAGCAACTCGACAAGGCGGTCGTGTTGGCGGAGAAGCATTTGCTGAAAGCCGACCCCGACTTCGCCGCCGCGTTCTCAGAACTCTGCCTCAAGGCCGGACGACTTGACGTACTCAAGTCGTCCGCCGAATCACGCGGCGACTTGGTGACGTTCGCTGCGGCACTCGTCACACAGCGTGCGTGAAAGACAGAATGATGAGTCACAAAATGATGAAGAGTTTGGAACACTGATCTGCGCTGATCGACGCTGATCTAAATCCCCATCAGTGAAGATCAGCGGCGATCAGTGTTGACGTGGCCGACAGCAGTGGTGAGCCGGGCGGCGTAAGCCCTTGGATTCTTGAAATTGCAGATCAGAATCCGGGGGCTTACGCCCAATGGCACTCACTTTGTAACCCGCAGCGTCAGCGAGGGAGTCAAATACGTGGGTGAAACATGAGGAACTCCCTCGCTGACGCTGCGGGTTACTTG
>JAYTGQ010000517.1:0-1702 GCA_043733345.1 Schlesneria sp. | reverse complement strand
CCTGAAGCGCGAGCGAAGGATTTCTGAGCCTAATTCGTCCGCCTTTACGACATCCTTCGCTCGCGCTTCAGGCTTCTATTCCCTTTTTCAACAGGCTGCTAGCGCCTTGCCGCTCAGTCGGCGAATGACAAAGTGAGTGCCATTGGGCTGACGCCACCCGGCTCACCTAAATCGGATGATGCCACTCATTCACAACAACACCGGGAGTCCAGCATTCCTGACAACTCGCCTCACGCCGTCGCGCCGTCGATGCTGCGGATCAAAGTCCTCGATCTCGGCCTGGCTCGGTTCAACGCCGATGCGGTGACACCGTAGGAAGGTTCCGTGTTCTCGGCTGTTTGATCATCGCGGGAGCGTCGTGGATGCGATCAAGCGGTGTGGCTGGGGTCGGCGTTTCGCCGCTCCCAGACGGTGATGTCGCGACTCGCCGGGGGCGATGAAACGCCGACCCCAGCCACACCCTGCGGCCCAAGCCTCCGCGCCCGGAGCCACTGCCGTGTCCCGCCAACAACACGCTCGTGCAGCAACGCCAGCGCGAATGGGCCAAGTACCACGGCGCGGAACCCACGATCACAAACAGCATCGGCCTGACCTTGTGTCTGATCCCGCCGGGCGAGTTCACGATGGGCACGTCCGACGCGGCGTTCAACGCCCTGTCAGACTTGGGCCTGCCGCAGTACGAGATTGCGCGCAGCCGCGACGAACGGCCTGCTCGTCGCGTCCAACTGACCACGCCCTTTTGGATCGGTCAGACCGAAGTCACCGTGAGTCAGTTCCGCCGGTTTGTGGAGGCCGAGCACTACGTCACCGAAACGGAGAAGACGGCCGGGTATGGACTCGTCCAAAATCAGTGGGTGCTGCGGAGCGGCTTCTGTTGGAAAGAGGTGGGCGAAGCAACTCTCCGCGACAACCATCCCGCCTCGAACATCACCTGGAATGATGCGGTCGCGTTTTGTGAGTGGCTGTCGCGACACGAATCGCGCGAGACCAGTCAGCGCATCTGCAACTGCTGCGACAACAATGCCTGAGCCCGCGCCAGATCGTCCACATCGACGAAGCAGTTGTCGCGCTGGTCGAAGCCGATCGCGGCCTGCGTCAACGGGTTCGCCAGCCAGTCGCGGCCGTTCAGGCAGACGTGGATCGAGAACGACACCCACATCTGCAACCGCAGGTGCATCAACCCGAACTGCGGATCGAGCACAGAGAAGTAGAGGTGCGAACACTTGCCGGACTGCGGTCGCAACTCCAGCTTCTTCGCCGCCCGGTTCCCGCCGACGGTGAACGTTTGACACGGCTCGACACACTTCAGCACCGCGATCAGCACCGCGGTCACGCCATCGGCCCGCGCGATGTCCAGCGCCCGCGCCTCCTTCCATTCGCGACTGCTCTCCAAATAGACGACGGGTCGTCCCGCCGCCTCGGCCCGCCGCTCGGTCGCCTCGGCAATCTGCTCCGTCCGCTCCATCGCCCAGTCCTTGAAGTTCATCAGCAGCACCTGCATCGTCCCCAAATACGACCTCAACCCCCGCAGGCTGGCCAACCACCGAAGCGTCCCGCGAAACCGCATCCGGTCCAACCCCGACCAGGGCCATCGCCTTGTTGAGTCTGCGAAACGTGTAGGGTGGGACCAGTGGCGTTTCGCCGCGCCGGCCCACCATGATTTCTCGACGTTTCCAGATGGTGGGCCGGCGCTCGAAGCGAG
>JAYTGQ010000516.1:0-5067 GCA_043733345.1 Schlesneria sp. | reverse complement strand
TCGCTGATCGAATGCGTGGGAACGGTCATCTGCATTCAGGACTCATCCAACGAGATGCACTTCCTGACGCAGGGCCGCTTGCCGTTCGATCAGTCCGGGTTGGCGCGGCTGCTGGCCCGGTTCGAGCAGCACGATTGGAACAAGCCGCTGGTGAAGAACAAGCTGCAACATACGTTGCTCGGCGCGGACTTCCCCGGCCTCAAGAACATGGTCATCGTGCCGATCGGCGAGCCTCAACACCGGCGCGGCTGGATCATCAGCACGAACCTGCGCGGTGGCCGCGATTTCGGCACCATCGAAGCCAACCTGATCGCGTCGATCGCCACGATTCTGGGAACTCACGCTCGCAACATCGAACTGTACGACGAACACGATGACCTGTTGGTCGGATTCGTGCGGTCGTTGGTCTCGACGCTCGATGCGAAAGACCCGTACACGCGCGGTCACAGCGAACGAGTCGCCCTCGTCGCCCGTTGCCTCGGTCGGCAGATGCAGATCGACACCAACGATTTGGACGACATCTATCTCTCGGGACTGCTCCACGACATCGGCAAGGTCGGCGTCGATGACCGCATCCTTGCCAAACCGGGCCAACTGACCGAGGAGGAGTTCCTCCAAATTCAACAGCACCCGATGATCGGCTTCCAAATTTTGCAGCAGCTCAAAAGCCTGCAAGCGATCCTGCCCGGCGTGCGTCATCACCACGAAGCCTTCAACGGGAAAGGCTATCCCGACAAGTTGAAGGGGGACGAAATCCCGTTGATGGCCCGCATCATCGCGGTGGCCGACAGTTACGACGCGATGGTCAGTGATCGTCCCTATCGCAAAGGGATGCCGCTCGAAAAGTTGGAAGACATCTTCCGTCGCGGTGCTAACGAACAGTGGGATCCGCGCGTGATCGAAGCCTTCTTCGTCGTCAAGGAAGACATCCAAAAGCTCTGCGAATCGTACTCACCCAAGCGCGGCAACTTGCTGCGTGAAAAGCAGGGAGGACGCTCGGGTGCGACGACGGGCCGAACGCTGTTGCAGCAGTGATTGCGATGCGTGCCCGTTTGGAACAACGAGTCATGCAACCAGCCCGACGCGCAAGCGAGGGCTTTGCGTGAAATCAAAGCGAAGCCCTCGCTTGCGCGTCGGGCTGGTGAATCGTGGTGCGCAATCCGCGTGAAACGAGATCGACTCACTCGTCACCGCGTCCTCACTTATCCCTGCGGCCGAACACCAGTCGCAGGATGCCCCGCTGAACATCGCGCGTCAGCGTGAAGACGGTCGGGATCAGGAAGAGCGTAAAGAAGGTCGAGACGGTCAACCCGCCCAGCACCACGGCACCGAGGCCCCGGTACAACTCGCTCCCCGCGCCAGGGAACAGCACGAGCGGGAACAAGCCGATGATCGTCGTCACTGCGGTGAGGAACATCGGCCGGATGCGCGAACGGACGGCCTCGACGACGGCCTCACGATCGGCCATCCCTTCGTAGCGGATCAGTTGCAGCGTTTGATCGACGATCAAAATGGCGTTGCTCACCACGGTCCCGATCAAGATGATGAAGCCGAGCATCGTCAGCACGTCCAAGCTTTGCGGAGGCTGGCCGAGTTGGATCAGGTACCAACCGAGCAGCTTCAATCCGACGATCCCGCCCACCGCTCCCAGCGGCACGGTGAAGATGATGATGAACGGGTAGACCCACGACTCGTACAGCGCGGCCATCAGCAAATATGTGATGAGCAGCGACAGCACGATGTTGAACTGCAGGGCCTTCCACGTCTGGCGCAGCTTGTCCGCCGTCCCCGCGAGGTTGATGCTGTAACCGCCGTCGAGTTGCCCCGACTTCACGAGCGGATCGACGATCTGCGACTGAATCCGCCGCATGGCTTCTTCGAGCGGAATTTCGGGCGGCGGTGAGACCTGAATCGTGATGGCTCGTTCGCGTTCGCGATGGTTCACCTGTTCGGGACCGCTCGCCATGCTGACATCGGCCAGTGCGCCGAGCGGGACGAGTCGTCCGTCGCGCGTCGCGATCGGGAGGTTCGCCACGTCCTGCGTCTGGCGGGCGAACTCGTCCTTCCCCCGAATCGACAGATCGATCTTGTCGCTGCCGAGGAAGTAGTCGCCCGCATACGCTCCATCGACGAGAGCATCGACGGTGTAGCCAAGCTCTGACGCACTCAGACCCATCTCGGCCGACTGCATCAGTCGCGGGATCACATGCACTTCGGGGCTGGAGAGATCGAGGCTCGGCACCGGGCGGGCCTGAGCGTTCGGGATCAACACCGCCATCGGCTGCTTCAACACGCGCTCCGGCATCGACTCTGGATCGCCTCCCAGAATGCGACCGCCGAGCTGCACGAGCTTCGTCAATTCCGGGCCGGTGATCTCGATGTCGATACTTCGTCCGGCTGACAGCCCGCGTTCAAAGAGGCTCGTCTGAAACACGAGTGCGATCGTGCCGGGCAGATTCGAGGAGACGCGGCGCATGACCGGGATCAGTTCCGCACAGCGCGCCGGATCGAGCGACTTCGCTCCGATGAAGACCCGTTTCGAGCTGGCCACGAAGAACAAATCGCTAATGATCGGCGCGTCGAGTTGCTTCGCTTCCGGTGAGCCGGGGTCCACGTTCCAGTACGGTCGCAGATCGGCCTCGACCTTCTCGCCCATCTCAATCAGTTGGTCCATGTTGTAGCCGGGCGGCGGGAGCAACATGCCGAACACCAGGTTGCGGTTTCCGTTCGGCAGATACTCGACGGGCGGCCACAGCCACCAACTGACGCCCGCGCTCGCTCCCACCATCAGCAACACCGTGGCCAGCCGCGTCAGCCAGCTCCATTGAATGAAGCGGTTGAGACCCGTCACTCCATCGACGAAAGCCATCGCGAAGACTTCCAGCAGTCGCACGAGACCCTTCGAGGTCGATGCCGTCTGTCCGCGCGACATGCCGCCGATCACGACGTGTCCCGGTCCGTCCGCTTCGCCCCGTAGGATGGACGCCTCGTCCGTCCCGCCATTCCCGGACGGACGAGGCGTCCATCCTACGGGCTGACCCTCCTCCGTCAGCGATGACTTTCGTTTCCCGAGGAACCGCGCCGTCGCGGGCGGCACGACGACGATGGCGAGGATCAGCGAGATCGCGACCGCCGCGCTGATCGCCAACGCGATGTCGCTGAAAAGCTGTCCCGCTTCCTCTTGAACGAAGATCACCGGCAGAAAGACCGACACCGTGGTGAGCGTCGCCAGCACGACGGCTCCCCACACTTCCTCGGTACCGCGAATGGTGGCGTCGTAGGCCGACTCGCCCTGCTCCCACCGTGTGTAGATGTTTTCAAAAACCACCGTCGCATTATCGACGACCATCCCGACCGCGAACGCCAAACCGGCCAGACTGATGACATTCAGCGACCGGCCCAACAGCGCGATCACGAGGAACGTGCCAATCAGCGAGATCGGGATCGTCAGCCCGATGACCAGCGCGCCGCGGGCGTACCACAATCCGGAGACCGCGATCAGCAGCAGGCAGACGGCAAACCAGTAGCTGTGGACGTACACCGCCGCCGCACCGGTCGCGAGGATCAGTGGTGAGAACAACAGCGTGCGGCGGTTCAGATGCAGGAAGATCATCAACGAGACCATCGTCAGTGCGGTCCCGAGGAAAATGTTCTCGGTCACGAGTCCGATGGCCGAGTAAATGTAGTCGGTCTCATCGTAGACTTGAGCCAAGTGGAGGTTCTGTCGGTGCAGGACGGTTTCGTTCAGCCGCTGGTTCACGTCGCGCAAACTTGCCATCACATCAAGGACATTCGCCCCCCCTTCGCGCAGCACACGCACGGCGATGCTGTTGGTCCCGAACCGCCGCACGATGCTGTCCGGCTTCTTGAAGCCGTCGCGCACCTCGGCCACATCGGAGACGTAGACCGGCGCACCGTTCCGCACGGCCAGCAACTGCCGCTCGACATGCTCCTTCGAGCGGAACTGGTTCAGCGTCCGCACGACCCAGCGCCGCTTCCCCTCCCAAAAATCGCCGCCCGAGGTGTCGCGGTTCTGGCCTCGCAAAACAGCGCGCACGTCGGCGATGGTCAACTGCCGCGCGGCGAGCTTCTCGGGATCGACGACCACCTGCAACTCGTTCTCCAACCCGCCAATGACATCGGCGTTCGAGACCCCTTTGACTCGCTCAAACGCCGATTCAATGTTGTCTTCCGCGAATCGCCGCATCGCCAAAACATCGACCTCAGAGAGCAACGATCTCGCTTCCGGATGCTTCGCAATGACCTGCTTCAAGCGGTAGATGGCCACACCGACGTTGTGAGCCTTCAACACCGGGTCGAGTTCCGCCGCGATGTCGGGATGCTCCTTTTGGAACTGGCGAATCTCTTCCGGCGTCGCGCTGCGTGCCGTCAGCACGAACCAGGCGATCGGCTGGTTGGATGAGTTCGACGTGCTGATGACCGGCTGGTCGGCGTTCTCGGGATACGTGCTGACTTGTTGCAGACGGCTGTTCACCTTCAACAGCGCCTCGTCCATGTTCGTGCCGACGGCGAACTCCAGCTTGATGCTCCCCATCGAGTCGAAGCTTTCGGACGACAGCTTCGTGATCCCCTCAACGCTCTTCAGCTTCTCCTCTTGCTCATGCACGATCTCCTGCTCGACCTCCTGCGGCGAGGCTCCCGGCCAGCGCGTCTCGACCGTCAACGTCGGCGTCTCGACCTCGGGCGTGAGCTGCATCGGCATCGAGAACCCGGCAATGGTGCCGAACAGCATCAGCAGCAACATCGCCACCGAAACTTTGACGGGGTTCTTGACGAAGGTTTCAACGAGCGACATTCAGCGGACTCGACTTTGTTGTGATAGATGGAAATTCGCGGATGCCGTTGGGACTCAAACAAGCGAACCCCGCCGGGCTTGCCCCGGTGGAAACAGGTCTTTGCACTACTTGCTCATTCACTCGAATCGGGCAGCGAGTAGTGCAGAAACCCGCGAGCCACCGGGGCAAGCCCATTGGTCTCGCTTGATCGAGGTCTATACTCCTCACGGCCCAAAGGGAGAGGTTTCTGAGCGGGGTGGCGTAAGCCCCC
>JAYTGQ010000515.1:0-1706 GCA_043733345.1 Schlesneria sp. | reverse complement strand
GGAACGTCGGCGAATAAGTCGATCTTGATGATCGACGTTCTGATCCATCCGTGATCTAGGCGCGCGATGAATGAACTCGCGATAGTCCGGCGAAAGTTCGAAGCGCTGTCATCAATCCTTGGCGAGCGCGCCCGGCGATTGTGGGTCGGCGCCGAGGCTGAAGCGTTCGGCCACGGCGGCATCAAGTTGGTTGCGCGCGCAACTGGCATGGCAATCAGCACCGTCACTTTGGGGCGCAACGAGGTGCGAGCAGGCGCGCCGGCTGGCGATGTCGTCAATGAGCGCCGCCGCGGGGCAGGAAGACCGCGACTTGAAACGAAGTTCCCAACGTTGAAGGCGGCGCTGGAGAAGCTCATCTCGCCAACGACGCGTGGCGACCCTGAATCCACGTTGCGGTGGACCCTCAAAAGCACCCGAGTGCTCTCGCGCGAACTCACCTCGATGGGGCTGCGCGTCAGCGCACAAAAAGTTTCTGAACTGCTCGCGGACCTTGGCTACAGCCTGCAGGGCACGTCGCGCGTCAAAGAAGGGAAGCAACATCCAGATCGCGACGCACAATTCGGGCACATCAAGGCGCGTACCGAGTTGCACATTCAAGCCGGTGAGCCGGTCATTTCGGTCGACGCGAAGAAGAAGGAGAGGATCGGAGAGTTTGGACGAGCAGGACGTGAGTGGCAGCCGAAGGGGACGCCGGTCCAAGTAGGCACCTACGACTTCTTTCAGGAAGGCGGCGGCCCAAAGACGATGTCGACGCCGTTTGGCATCTACGACATCGCTGCGAACAATGGCTTCATCAACGTCGGGGTCGATCACGACACGCCGAGATTCGCGACGCAGTCGATTCAGAAGTGGTGGGACCAGATGGGCCGCGAAAAATACCCATCGGCCACCAGGCTCTTCATCACTGCTGATTCAGGAGGCAGCAACAGCGCGGTGTCTCGCGTCTGGAAGATGCAGCTTCAGGAATTCGCAGACCGAACGCGGCTGGAGATCGAAGTCAGCCACTTCCCGCCGGGCACCAGCAAATGGAACAAGATCGAGCACCGACTCTTCTCCTTCGTAACGCTCAACTGGAGAGGAAAACCGCTCACCAGCTACGAGACCATTGTGGCGCTCATTGGCGCGACGAAGACCGAGAAGGGGCTCGCCGTACGCGCAGCGCTTGATGAGGGTCGCTATCCACTCGGAGAGAAAGTGCCGAAGTATCGATTGAGGACTCTCGCCCTCGAGCGCGCGGAGTTTCGCGGCAACTGGAATTACGTGCTGAAGCCCCGAAGCCCTGCGCAAATCGAAGCTGCCGCCGCGACGCTCTCACCGCGGAAACACACCCGCGCCAAGTGGATCGCCGCTGTGCAGGAGCAAATCGACAGCGGGCTTGATTCCACTGCCTTCTGTCGCGAGCGCGGAATTAGCTACGACGCATTCATCCAGGCCCGCAGAAAGCTGAAGGGCAAAATCCCCAGGCCCCCCCGCCCCAAGCGAGTGCTGCAGGCGCCGCTGAAGAAGGCGCGATGGGAACAGCTCGTGAAAGAACAGATTGCCAGCAAGCTCTCTTCTGCTGCGTTCTGCAGGGCGCGCGGCATCAGCTACGACACCTTCATCCCCATTCGTCGCAGGCTTGAAGGCAAAGTGTTTCCAAAACACCGTCCGACGTCGCGCTGATCATGCCGCACTGCGTTCGACTCGACTTATTCGCCGACGTTCCC
>JAYTGQ010000514.1:0-1709 GCA_043733345.1 Schlesneria sp. | reverse complement strand
GGGCGTAAGCCCCTTGGGAAGAACCGGGGGGCTTACGCCGCCCCGCTCGGAAACCTCTCACTTTGTGCCGCGTGCAGTATAAACATAGACCTTGAAAGGGATGCTCCGCGCATCCACATCCGACCTGCGGAGCTACACCAAGATGTCGGAGATGACGTTGCCCGCCACATCCGTCAACCGGTAGTCGCGGCCGTTGAAGCGGTAGGTCAGCTTGGTGTGTTCGAGTCCCAGCAGATGGAGCAGCGTGGCGTGGAGGTCGTTGACATGGACTTTGTTCGTCACGGCTTTGTAGCCGAATTCGTCGGTCGCTCCGTAGTGGAAGCCTCCCTTCACACCGGCTCCCGCCATCCAGATCGTGAAGCCGTTCGGGTTGTGGTCGCGGCCCTTCGAGCCTTGGGAGTCGGATGTGCGACCGAACTCGCCGCCCCAGATGACGAGCGTCGAATCGAGCATCCCGCGTGCTTCCAAATCGGCGAGCAATGCGGCTGCGGGCTGGTCCGTGTGGAGGCCACATGATTTGTGATTGATCTCGACATCGGTGTGACAATCCCACGGGACATCGTTCACGCTCCCATCGCCGCCGACGCCCTTGCCCGCGAAAATTTGGACGAACCTCACGCCTCGTTCGACAAGGCGGCGCGAGAGCAAACACTGGCGAGCGAACGTCGCGCACTCGGGCTGATCCATGCCGTACAGCTTGTGAGTCGCCTCGGACTCCTTCGACAAGTCCAATGCCTCGGGAGCTGACATCTGCATCCGATAGGCCAGTTCGTACGAGTTGATTCGCGCCGCGAGGTCGGCCTGCGTCGGTCTGGCCGCCGCGTGCTGCTGGTTCAACTGGCGAATCAGGTCGAGCTGCGAGCGTTGTTGCGCGTCGCTGTGCTTGGCATCGCGAGCGAGATTATCGACCGCCTCCTTCCGCCGCGCGTCGAGCGACAGCGCCTGATACGTCTTCGGCAGAAAGCCCGCCGACCAAATCTGGTCATCGCCGCGCGGTCGCGTATCGTGCAGCACGACGTAAGACGGCAAGTCCTGATTCAGCGAACCGAGGCCGTAGGTCATCCAGGCTCCCAGCGCGGGCAGACCCGGCCGGTTCGTGCCGCACATCAACTCGATGGAAGCCGGCGCGTGGTTGTTCTGCTTGAGGTGCATCGAGTGCAGGAAGCACATCTTGTCCACATGCTGCGACAGGTGCGGGAAGATGCCCGACACCCACGATCCCGACTCGCCATGCTGCTTCCACTCAAACGGCGACTTCAAACACTTGCCGCTCGTGGTGAAGAACCCCGTCTTCGGATCGGATCCCGCCAAGTCCTGCCCGTCCCGCTTCTGCAGCTCTGGCTTGTAGTCCCACGTATCGACCTGCGAGGGCGCTCCCGTCATGAACAACCAGATGATCGACTTGATCTTCGCCGGAAAATGCGGCGACCTCAGCGCGAGCGGATCGGCACCAACCGTCGGCGCAGCCTGCGTCTCGCCATGCAACATGCTCGCCAGCGCAAGCGATCCGAACCCAAGACCGGCCTGCTGAAGAAACTGGCGTCGTGGCGGAAGGGCGATGTCATTCAGTGGGTTGTCATGAAACATGGTCGTCTCCGTAGGCGAGTGATTGCTCGTTTAACCGCGTGGGCAACGCCCCGCGCGTCGATGTGCGAAACCGCGTTGAACGTTGCTCGACGCGCGGGGCGTTGCCCACGCGGTTAAACGAG
>JAYTGQ010000513.1:0-1715 GCA_043733345.1 Schlesneria sp. | reverse complement strand
TGCGAGCGACTCAACACCAATTCCGTCATGGGCGACTTGTCATCCTGACGAGCCCGAATGGCGACGGTCCCGTTGAGGTCCACCGTGACCGGACGCTCCTGGTCATCGTCGGCTGGCAAGTGTTCGATCCGATCTGACAAAAACTCCACGTCCGCCGCATCAATCTGCATGCGCGTGACCATTGTGGAAGCGGCCGGGATCACGCGATCGAGGTCGGGGTACCGACCTGCCTTTTGAATCGTGTGATGGATCGTCCAGGCTCCCACCTGAACCGTCACCCAGTTGGCGGACTTGCCGATCTGAACGGGCTGGTCATGGGGCAACTCCCGACTCGCAAAGACATCGCTCGCTTCCATGAGGATGTCTTCACTCCAACCGAAAACGAACCCGGACTGCATCAACAGTTGGTGGCCGTCCGTGGCCGCGATCGACCCACGACCCTTGAGCTGTACACAGTCGAGGGCGTACCGATTGGCGTTCTTGTCGGTCGTCTCCATTGCGTCGCGCAGAGCCACCAACAGGTGCGGCTCATTGGATGTCAACTCGCTCGGCATGGGCGGCAGCGCGGGAATCGAGGCGTCATCCGCGAATTGGTAGACGCGATGCTGAGGAAGCCCACCCTCATCCCACGTCGCCACAATGTGGCCCGGCTCGCCCAACCGGATCGTCACCGGATCACCATTCTTCGCTTCGCAATCAGCGAACAGTTGCAGCGGCACGGTGAGGTCAGCCGTGATGAACCGGCCACCATCCCGGTACTCGACGGCCACGCGCTGGTTGGCGGCGTACAGACTGAGAGCCTCGGGCGTTGCCACCAACCGCACATAGCCCGCGTGGCGGGCCGACAAGCCAGCTCGGCGAGCGACGGCACGAAACTGCCGAGCCAATGATCTGGAAATCGAAATCATGGAGTCACTCCGAATGAAGATGGGGAAGGGTTGAACAACGGAAGGAATCAACGCGTAGACAGGGGGAGCGATGGACGAGGGCCTGCCTCGCCCACCACTCCCGGTGTCCCTGTTCGCTGAGAGCGCGCCATCGCCAGCGTGTCACGCCACCGACGCGAGGTGCGAACGGCGGTTTGCTGCGGTTGCCTGCTCGTCTTCGATCTGCTGCCAATCGTTGATGAGGGCGAGTAGGTCGTCGTCTTGGACTGGCGGCTCGTCATCGACGAGCGAGAACCCGCGTCGGTCGATCACGTCGAAGTCGTCACCGGTGGATTTGGAAACCGCGCGATTCAATTGGGCTTGGGTCATCGAAGAATCCTTGGAGTGAGGGAACGGGGGGAGAAACGAAAACAGCCGCGACGGAACAGTTCCGTGCGGCTGATGGTTCAGGGTTGGAGGGTGTTGTTGGTGGCTACGTTGCTGGCAACAACCGATGCTCGGTCAACCAGGCAACTTCTGCCGCGAGAGCCTCACTGCGGCGGGTGAACGGCCCGAGTCTGGGGCCGTCCACGATGTCGGCGAACCAGCGACCGGAAGCATCCGGTTCAACGTGACTGGCACGGGTGATGGTTGTCGTGCCGAGCGAGTGGAGGTCGATGTCTTCGCCGTAGATCGCCGTGGCCGTGCCGTTGGGAGCGACAAACAGATCCATCAGGTTCGCTCCCGCTGGTTGGGGCGGATGATCGACCGCCGGGGACGATCCACCATGAGACCGTCCAACGAGGCTTGGACGCCCGCCAACTGTGAGGCGACCTGCTGACGCCGGGC
>JAYTGQ010000512.1:0-5101 GCA_043733345.1 Schlesneria sp. | reverse complement strand
GCCGAGCGAATCTTTTCGAGTTGCACGTCCCCAAGGTCAGGGAACATCGCGGCAAAAATGTCCCGCAACATGCCCGCGTTGTCGATGTGCGCGTGCGGCGACCGCTGCTCGACGTGCATCGGATTGAAGCCGAGTTGCTGATGATCGAGCAGTTGCACCCCTCCCAATCGTTGAGCCAATCGCTCGTCGATATCGGGGTGATACGAGAACACAATCGGCGTGATCGACTGCGCAACGAGTTGCTCGCAGATGTTGAGCAACGCCTCAGTTTTCCCCATCCCCGGCAACCCGACCACCATCAGGTGCGGGTTCGCTCTGCTGGTCATCGACCATTCGACTTCGACACCACGACACTTCAGTTCCCATTCGCCTCGAACTCTGCGTTTTTGAATTTCAGGACGTTGCAGTTCTCCTTCACGGCGCGCTGGGTGCCGTCGTCGAAGCCGGTTGGGGACTCGGCTTCGATCTCGATGGCGATTTTGACCTTCACGCCGGGGCGTGCGGTGAATTGCATGACGACCTCGTCCACGATGTCGGCGAACTGCTTCTTGGCTTGGATCGGGTCTAGCTCGATGCTGCCGTAAAACTGCCGCCGCGTGGGCTGCTTCGCGGTGCCGGGTGATTCTGGTTGTCGTGTGGTCGCGGGATCACCGGTGGGAGCGACGGCCTGCGCGGTGGCGGTCGTTGACTTGGCCAACCCAGCGGACGTCGCGGGCATGGTGCCGGGAGCTGCTGTGGTACGAGCCTGTTCTTCGGCGCGGCGAGCTTCGGCGTAGGCGGCAGCGGCGGTTGGTTCGATCAGCAGCAGTGAGCTATCAAGCACGGGATGGCCCGGTTTGCCGAAGCTGAAGCCGATGTACCGGCCATCTTGCTTGGCTTGGGCGAGTCCGAAGAAGTCTTGGCTGTCGGTGCCGGCGGTCAGCGTGTTGGCGAAGACTTTGTCTTCACGCAGGCGGGGCAGATAGAGGTACTGGCAGGTCTTTTGCCAGACATCCAGCGCACCGACCTCCGCGACGTCCGGTTTCCAGAACCAAGCCTTGAGCATGTTGCTGAGATGGATCGGTGCCCATTCGGTGATGAGCAGCTCGTTGTCCTTGAGTAGTCGGACGATCTCGTTGGTGAAGTCGGACGCGCCGGGGTTGAGCGGGAAGTGTTCCCACTGGAGGTCGGAGAGTCCCTTGCCGGGTCGGACATCTTGCGTCGGCGTCAGCAGCCACTTGAAGGCTTCGAGGATCATCCGCTTGAGTGCGACGTTGGCCTCCTCGAAGCTCTTGGTGGCTTGGTTAGCTTGGAGTTGGTCGAGGTTGAGTTTCGTGGCTTTGATGTCCGTCACGATCGACTGCCATGCCAGCAGTGAGCGAACCTGATCGCGGAGCCGGGCCATGATGTCGTAGTCCGCCGCCAGGAACACGAGTCGGTTTTGCTTTTGACGAGGTTGCTCGCCGCGCGTCTTGAGGATCTCGGTGGCGCGTTCGACGGCGAAGCCTTGCCCCGTCTTGTTGAAGGTCGCATCGGGAGGCAGCACGACCAAACGCAAAGCCCAGTCATCAGGGACATCGCCGCTGGCTCTGAAGACATGGATGCCGCCGAAGACGCCCGTCCCCAGCATCTTTGTCAGGCGGTCGCGGATCGCGGGGGTCACGTCCTCGGTGTCCTTGAACCGCTTCTTGCGTTCCTCCATCTCGCGACGCAGGTTGGGTCGCGTGTCGAACCAGAAGCGGTCATTGCCGTGGTTGAGGAAGTGCAGGCGGTCCACTAGCCGATGCAGCGCATCTTTGTAGACACCGATCTGCTGACCCGGCTGGACGCAGCCCAGTAGCACGCGATTCAGTTCGATGCCGAGAAGCATCTGGTTGGCCGTCGTGGGAGCACTGCCGAGAAACGTGGTGCGAGCCACTCGGCGGCACGCCAGCACGGCCCCGAAGCGTGTGTCGCGATTCTCGATGTCGGTGGTCTCGGCGCGGTCGCCGTCGATGTCGCGTTCGACGACAGGATCCCAGCCTTGCGGCAGATAGTAGAGGGCGTCGTTGCGAGTGCTGGCGTCGTACAGCGGAAAGCTGCCGGGCATGATGAGCAGGTCGTTGTCGCCGTCTTTCCACAAGCGGTAGATGACCTTGGCCATCAGTTGCAGCACGCCGCGTGTTCGCTGGAAGTTGTCGAGCGAGGACCAATCCGAATACAGCCGATCGAAGACCTCCGGGTGAATCGGGTACGCATTCTTGAGCCGGTCGAAGTAGCGGCTCTCCTGAGTCTCCTGCGGCAAGTCGGCGCTGTTGCTGATGTAGAGGTCCGCGAACGCGCGGCAGACTGTGTCAGCGGCCTTGTCATCGCCGATGGACGAGAACAGTCGGCGGCGCACTATCTCGAAGGCTTCCTCGGTCGCGACCGGCTTCCAAAGCGTGTGGACGCGAGCGAAATAATGCTCCAGCGTCCGCAGCGCCTTGATCCCACGCTGGCTGCCAGCTTCCTTGTCGGATTCGGGCAGCGACGCCAGCAGCACGGCGTTGGGCACAGCCTTGAGTGCCTCCGTCAGAGCTTGAATGAACGAGAGGTTGGAGTCGTAGGTGCCGCCCGTGTAGGTCTTGCCTTCTTCAAACTGCCGGACGTAGGCCACCAGCTCGTCGATCAGGATGACGCACGGAGCGTATGCCGCGAGCAGTTGAGTCAGCACTTCTTTGCCGGGAGACGTTCCGCTCTCGTCGGCCTCTTTGACTTGGGCGTAGCCGGCATCCTTGCCGAGTTGCCAAGCCAGTTCGCCCCACAGCGTGCGCACGGAAGTCTTGCCGCGCTTCCGAGGCATGTTTGGGGCAAGGTTGTTGCCGTCCAGCACCGCCATGTTGGCGCGAGGTAACTCGGTGATCTTGGCCGCATCCAGAATCGGCGGGATGCCGGGCAAGTCGCTGGCCGGGACTTCGCCTTTGGCGAGGTGATAGACCGCGAGCATCGTGTGAGTCTTGCCGCCACCGAATGCCGTCTGGAGTTGAATCACCGGATCGCCGCCGCGTCCGGTCAGACGCTTCACAACCGAGTCCAACAGCAGGCTCATCCCTTCGGTCACGAAGGTCCGCTGAAAGAATAGCGCCGGCTTCTGGTACTCGTCAGTCGCGGTGCCGTCGTGGACGCGAGACAGGTCGGCCGCGAACTCGGCTTGTTGGAACGTGCCTTTGAGCACGTCTTCGTGGGGGACGGCGACTTCGCGCCAGGGCTTCAACATGGATGGGGTCTTTCAGGTCACGGTCCAGGCGACATTTCCAAGACGATTCTTTTCCAGCACCTGTGGATGCGGGTCGATGGCCTTCAACAATCGTCTCAAACTCTGTTTCACCTTGGCAGGGTCGATCGCGCGAGGGAACAACTTCGAGTGCTTGGCGGGCTGCTCCAGATGCAGCACCACGCGCAGGCGCGGACTTTTCAACGCCGCTCCCGCCAGTGCTTTTTCGTCAGCGTCGTTGGCGTTGACTCGCGCAGCAACGAGTCCTGCCAAGGTGTCGCGCACCTTGATGGCGACCTCTTCCGCCAAGTCGATGGTCTTGGTGCGTCGATGCCGCCGGTAGTCCTTGACTTCGATCGCCCAAGTGCATGACCGGGGTTCGACCGCCAGAATGTCAATGGCCTTGGCTCCGCCACACACGCTTTGGAACTGGTTCAAATAGAAGCTCCAGTCGTCGTAGTTGGCAGCCTCCCAGTTGTCCGGGAAGTGGAACGTCAGCGCGCCTTCTTTGATGGATGGCATCGTTCTACGCCCCCACTTCCAGATAGCGGTCGGACTGGCTCAACTCTTCGTTGAGCGCGGCGATCTCACCGATGTCGTCGATGCTCTCACCTTGCTGGACCTCGACGCCATCGTCACCTCGCTGCAATCCAAAGAAGCGTGCTTTCGTACCTTTGTAGTCGGCGCTTTGCAGCAAGATGTCGAGTTCCCGCAGCAGGAACAGGCTGTGGCTCGCAATGAAGACCTGGATCTCGTTTTGGCACAAATGCAGAATCGTGCGTGCCACGTCTTTGATGAGTTTCGGATTGAGGTTTGTTTCCGGCTCGTCCCAGAAGAGATAGCCCTTGTCGAGCAGCGTGCCGGTCGCGATCAACCGGGCGAGCATGGCCAGCTTGCGGAGTCCTTCGGCGACCAGCGGCATTTCCATGCGGCCTTCGTCTTTGACTCGCAGATAGAAGCGGCCGTTCTTGTCGAGCTCCACCTTGCCGCCCATCGACTCTTCCAGCGGAGCGAGCAGTTCCGTCACCCGCTTCTCTTTCGGGCCACGAACGGCTGGAGTACCGAGCAGCACGCAGGTATCGCGCCAGGTTTCTTCAAACTCCAAGTAGTGGTTGTCGTAGAAGCTGACAAAGTTCGGGTAGATCGTCAGCAACTCACGCGTCGGCAAGAAGACCGGTGCTTGCTTGCCCCAGGCGTTGGGAGCCTTATCGACGGTGACTTCAGACTTGCTCTTGGTGGTGAAATGGAAGTCGATATCGAGCTTGCGGTCATCGAAGCGGCACCCGACTTCGCAGCGGGTGACACCTTGCTGGCGACGAGCGAGACGGCCGAGTTCTTCGGGACGCAGCACGGCAACGAGCTTCTCGGCCAGCTTGAGCTGGTGCGCACCCTTGGTGGGCACTGGTCCGTTTGGCTTGCGGCCCTCTTCCGCGCTGGCGGCCAGCACGGAGTATGGCACTTTCAAGAGGTGCGACTTGCCGGCCCCGTTCTCGCCCACGATGACGTTCAACTGCGAGCTGAAATGGAGCTTGGCTTCGACGAACACCGTCAAGTTTTTGATATCGAGTGACTTCAGCATGACTGTTCCTAGAAATCGAATTGTTTCTGACCGGCGGTTGGCGGGGCGATGGCTTGGGACGCGGCTTCCACGGCGGACCAGGAGGTGATGAGTTCGTTGTAGGCGCGGGCGTCTTCGGCGCGTTTGGTGCGTTCGCACAGAGTATAGAGTCGGTAGGCGAGTTGGCGGATGGCTTCGACGCGGGAGGGCATCTGGGCCAGCAGCGCGCCCGAGGCGGATTCGCCGCCGGCTTGCAGGGCGCGGATCAAGTGGTGCAGGCTTTCCCACACGGGGAGTCGGCTGTCGTTGTCGGGGGTCCAGTCGGTCGCGTA
>JAYTGQ010000511.1:0-5105 GCA_043733345.1 Schlesneria sp. | reverse complement strand
CCGCGTCCAGACCTCTCGCGGCACAAAGTGAGAGGTTTCCGAGCGGGGTGGCGTCAGCCCCCCGGTTCTTCCAAAGAGGGCTTACGCCCAAGAACCGGGGGGCTGACGCCACCCCGCTCGGAAACCTCTCACTTTGTGCCGCGAGAGGTCTGGACGCGGAGCGATGAGGGCTACTTTGAAGACAATTCCAACACCGCTCGGACATCGGCTTCGGGGACATCCGCAAACGTACGGACTTCGCCCAGTTTCACTGGCAGGACAAACCGCAGGCTACCGGCGACCGTTTTCTTATCGAGCTGCATCCGGGCGAGGATGTCTTCGGTTGAGAAGTTGACTCCGGCGGGAAGTGCGATCGGAAGTTGAAGTGCTTGCAGCAGGTCGCGCTGTCGCGCGGTGAGGTCGCTGCCGATGAGGCCGCGTCGTTCGGCGAGGCGGCTGGCGTAGAGCATCCCGATCGAGACCGCCTCCCCATGCAGCATCTGTCCGTAGCCACTCAGGGCTTCAAATGCGTGGCCAAACGTGTGGCCATAGTTCAGCATGGCGCGGAGGCCGGTCGCTTCGAACTCATCCCGCTCGACTACGTCTGCTTTCAGGCGGCAGCTTCGGGCGATGATGTGCCTCAACACGTCGGGCCTGCGCTCGTGGATCGCTTCGACGTGATGTTCGAGGTACGCGAAGAATTCGGCGTCGAGAATCACGCCGTACTTCACCACTTCGGCCAGACCAGCGCGGTACTCGCGGTCGGGGAGCGTCTCCAACACGGCGGTGTCGATGAAGACGCCGATCGGTTGATAGAACGCCCCGATCATGTTCTTGGCACGCGGATGATTGACCCCCGTTTTGCCTCCGACCGAACTATCGACGGCCGACAACAACGTGGTGGGAATCTGCGCGAACGGCAGCCCGCGCGTGTACGTCGCCGCGATGAAGCCCGCCGCGTCGCCGACGACTCCACCACCGACCGCGACCACCAGCGTGCGGCGATCGGCATTCATCGCGATCAGCCGGTCGTAGACTTTCGTGACAACATCGAGCGACTTGGACGGTTCGCCCGCTGGCAGCACTTCCATTTCACAGCGCCAGCCTCGGGCGAGCAGGCTGTCGCGCACCGTGGCCGCGTGCGTCGAGACGAGATTGGAATCGGTGACAATCAACGCCGAACCCGCCGCCGGATGCTTGTTCTCGGCGAGCCAAACACTGCCAGCGGGCGGCGGCTGCTTGCAGGTCATCGACGACATGCCATCGCGTTCGATCCACCAGCGCGTGAGGAACTCGGCACAGTGCGACAGTCGGTGACTGACGATCGGAATCTGATACCGACGCGACCCCAGTTCGACATTCACGACGATTTCATCAGCATGTTCAACGGGCGGCACGGCGGAACTTTCACAACGAGAATCGGCTGCGGACCGCACGGATTGTGACGCGAGAGACGCGGGTCTCACAAGGGACCGTTCGGATCGGCCTGGCGTCATCCCGCCTCACGAAAGTCGTTACCGAGGATTCGTGAACGCGACAGCCTTGACCTTGTTCGATCAACGCTGGAAAAGCCGACGCCCCGGCTACCCGAAGGTAGCCGAGGCGTGCAAGCTCTGTCGCAGCTTCGGCGTTGATTTGATGAGCGGAGCGAGTCGGGTGGCTGATTTGCTCGACAACGTGATCAAGGTTCCGCGCAATGCTGACGTGTTCTCTCATCGAACTCGCGGGGCGTTGCTCACGCGGTTAACAACCTGTGGAAAATAGAAGCCTGAAGCGCGAGCGAAGGATTTCCGAGCCTAATTCGTCCGCATTTGCGACATCCTTCGCTCGCGCTTCAGGCTTCTATGTCCTTTTTCAACAAACAGTTAGTCGAAGAGGCGTGCTACTGCACGGCGGCAAACGTGCGTGGCGCGGCGCGGAAGGCTGCAAGGTTTTCGAGGGTGCTGAACAAGTGGAGACGGTGTCGGAACCAGACGGCGTGGTCGAGCGAACCATTTGCCACGGCAGACCCTTGTCGGACGGCCACGACATCCAAGCCACCGGCCATCGGGGCGTAGAGTTCTGGGTTCTCTTGGAACTTTGTCAGAGCTTCGGCCGAGCTGAAGCGGTAGACCTGCGATTGGTACTCGAATGAGAATTCATCGAGTGCTTCGGTGAGGCGTCGGTCGTCGCGAATGGCCACCGGGCAGAAGCCCTTCAGTCCGTCGGCCAGTTCAATGAAGCCGGTTTCGGGGGTTCCGGAATGGGCTGCGGTGAGACTGGCCTGCTCCTCTTTCACCCATTCCAAACCGGTCAATTCATCGGTGTCGGCCGACTTCGTTTCGGGGCGGTTGTCGTCGTCGATGAAGACGCTGGCCAATTCATCGGATTGGTCGCGGCGTCCGCTCGACGGTTTGGGCGGAGCGGAGGGCGACGGTAACGCAGGGTCCGTGTCCCAAGCGGTCAGGGACACCTGTTGCGGGGCCGCGACCTCTGTCAGAGCGGTGACTTCCAAGCTGGCGGTACGCGAGGCGGTCGTCGTGTGAGTTCTGCTGGCAGGCGAGAGGAACGGTCCATCGGGGACGATCAACGGTTGCTCGAACTCCGAGAGCGGGTGTTGGCGCGGATGTTCGTGTTCCGCCACGACAATGGTGCGAGTCTCTGGTTCGCCGTCCTCGAAGAACGGCAGTTCTTCATCGTCGGGCAAACGGTCGCGCGGCCGGGAGGCCGCAGCTTTGGCGGCGCGCGTCGTCGCGACCGCATCACGAAGGGAAGCGTCGCGGACCTGAGGTGGCAGAAATTCCGAGGCATGAACCAGTGACGGTTCGGTGGATGAAGAGGGCAGCGCTGTTGTGAGAGTGTCGGAAGGGAACTGCGCAGCGGCAGGTGTCGCGGTGTTGGCTTGCGTCATCGCCAATTGCTCGGGTGCGGCGGCTTCACTTGAAACTTGAGCCTCCAACGAAGCGAGTTGGCTGGCGAGCGGCTTGTTGTTTGGGTCGAGCGCCACGGCACGGCGGTAACACTCCAACGCTTGCGGTTGTTCACCACGTTGAATGTGGACATAGGCCAAGTTCGACAGGGCGTGGCTCTCACTGTTGATCTTACGGAACGTTGCCAGACTCTCTTCAAAACGGCCCTGATGACCGAGAGCCAGTGCGAGATTGTTGACGGCGCGGGTGTTCTCCGGCCGGAGTTTGACCGCTTCCGTGAGCAGTCCCTCGGCCCGTGAGTAGTCTTGCTGCATGATTGCCGAGTAACCCATGTCCGTCAGCAGGGACGCATTGTGGGGATCGAGTTTCCGGGCGTGCTCAAAGTACTTCGTCGCAGTGGCGTGATCACTCAGTTGAGTGCTGACAACTCCCATGCGGTGAGCATAGAGAGGAACTTCGGGTGCCCGGTGCTGGAGGGAGGCATAGAGGTCGCTCGCTTTGGCGTAGTCCTTTTGTTGCTCAGCTTTCAACGCGAAACGGTACTCGTCCGCCACGGAATGCTTCCGTGCGACCAAGGGAATCGCGGACAGCTTGCCGGGCAAACTCGCGCAGCCGATCGTTCCCAACGGAGCGCAGGCCAACAACAAACCGATCCCGGCTGTTCTTACGAATCGCATGAGTCTCTTCCCCCCTCGAACACGGCTGGAACGGCCAAACCGCGCTGGTTCTTGCCGATCCCTGCCACTCAGCCGACTGCACCCCGAAATCCTTCGACGGCCGATCTTCGCCGACGTACTTCGGTTCGCATCTGTTGTATCGGTTGTGCCGACTTTGAGGTTCAGATAAAAGTCGCGCAAAGTCGAGGATAGAGGGCGAACAGTCGGAAATCAGCGGCTTGACGATGCCAACCGGCAGCGTGATCTCCCTCGCGCAGTTGAGGCCGACACTAACCCGCAGCGTGAGCGAGGACGCAACACACATCCTCGCTCACGCTGCGGGTTAGTGTGAAAAGTCTCCGCACGCGATCGTTCCAACGAAGGGGATCGTCATGGTCAACCGCTCGACGGATCTCAGGTCGGTGCAGGATGGCTCCGCTGTGGAGGACCGTTCACGGCGCGAGAGATTTAGCAGCCTGTTGAAAAACGTAGCTTGGACGCCTCGTCCGAGCGAAAACCCATTGGAAACGGACGGACGAGGCGTCCATCCGACGGTTCTTCACCAAGCTGTTAGGACATCAGACGGTCACTCGGTGCGGGCGGGACGAATCCGCTTGGCTGTCGTTGGCTTCAGCCTAGCGGCGGTCGCTCTGAATGGGATCGTGCCGTGTTTCGAGGCTGTTTCGCCGGGATTGGCTTGCTGCGCCGCGCTGCTCTGGCTGACGAACGGCATCGTGGACGAGCGCGATCTTCGTGCGACTCGTTTTCAAACGGACCGCTGCCACGCCGGCACGCTCAACGCTTGGAAGTGGGGTGCCGGTGTACCGCTGTTGTTTGCGGTGTGGTCGTGCGTGGAGGGCACGTTTTGGATCGGGTGGTCACTGTTGGGAGCGGCTGCGGTCGGGCGAGGGCTGGATTGGGTTCGAGGCTCACGGTGGCCGACGAACCTCGCGCGAGACCGCTCGTTCGTGTGGTGGCTGAGTCTGCTCGGACTGTCCGTCGCAGCGACGTTGCTCGGTCCGAACGGGATGCCCTGGATCGAACAGGTGCGAGGGGAATTGATTCTCACCGGCAATTGGCTCGGCGATGCGTTCGGCCAAATCACGAGCGTGGAGTCGGTTGCGTTTGCGATGACGATGGGCAACGAGTGGGACGCAAGGTGGTGGCGATCAGCGTTTCTGGCGAGTGTCGCTGGAGGCGGAGTCTGGTGGCTGACATTGCAAACGGTGAAACAAAGCGGTCGTTGTTTTGCGTCGGCCGAAAAGCTGGTGTTACTGCTGTTGACCCTTCTCTTCTGGTGGAAGCCCGATCTGGGCGAATGGTTCGTATTAGCGTGGGCCATCGTGCTGGCTCCACATCTCGCGGACTTGGTCGAGCGCTGGGATGTGGCAACCGAGACCGTTCTTGATGGGCCGAGCGCCGTCAGCCCTTGGACTCTTGAGCGAATCGTCCGGGGGCTGACGCCCAATGGCACTCACTTTGATGAGCCGGAACGCGCTAGCGTCCGGTTCGGACACAAGAACAACGACAAACCGGACGCTAGCGCGTTCCGGCTCATCAT
>JAYTGQ010000510.1:0-5105 GCA_043733345.1 Schlesneria sp. | reverse complement strand
GCGAGCGAAGGATTTCTGAGCCTAATTCGTCCGCATTTACGACATCCTTCGCTCGCGCTTCAGGCTTCTATTCCCTTTTTCAACAGGCTGCTAACCCTCTCCCCCACGAGGCCGGGGGCGAGGGGACGAGAGATGACACCTGCTACCCGCTGCCACCGCGAGTTGAACCAAGCCCCCTTTCGCCCTTCGTTTCCCCGCGTGGACAACGCTTCATCAAGGACCATCCGATGCCGCGAATGCTGGTGGTCGAGCACGATGCTGCTCGGCGTGATGTGCTGGTGTCGGTGTTGACGGAAGCGGGTTATCGCGCGAAGGCCGTGTCACACTTTGAGGTCGCGGGTCAGCTCGCTTCCCACCGGGTCGAACTGCTGCTGGTCGGCGATGGCGATCTGCGAATTCTCGATGACCTGCCGCGCCACGGCGACGAGTTCACCGTGCCGGTGCTGACGTTGGTCGATCTCGGCAACGTGTCTGGAATCTTGGCCAGCCTGTCTGCGGGCGCGAACGGCTTTTTGTCGCGAGACAGTTCGTCGGATGAGATCGTGGCGAAAGTGAAGTCGCTGCTCCGACCGGTCAATCTGAACGATTCGGACCCGCACCAAATCACGATCATGGGTGACGGGACGCTGACGGATCGGACTTATCGTTCCGCCGGTTTGGTCGAGGCGCTCGAAATGGCGTGCGACAAAATCTGCACGTTGCAGTCGCAGTATCAGGAAGAGCGATCGCAGCGGCACAAGGTCGAGCAGGCATTGATGGAGTCGGAAGCGTTCTATCAGTCACTGGTCGAGACGCTGCCGATGGCCATGTTTCGGAAGGACTTGCAGGGACGGATCACGTTTGCGAATCGGCTCCTTTGCGAAGCGTTCCGCCGACCGCTGGAAGAAGTTCTCGATCGCACCGACTACGACTTCTTTCCGCGCGACTTGGCCGAGAAGTACCGGATCGACGACCGGCAAGTGGTCGAGTCGCGACAGAATTTTGAAACTACGGAGGAGTTTCAGGCACAGGACGGGGAACGCCGATTCACGCATGTCGTGAAGACGCCGGTCTACGATGCGACCGGCAATCCCGTCGGCGTGCAGGGAATCTTTTCAGACGTGACGGATCGGGAACGAGCCGAGATCGAGTTGCATCAGACTAAGACTCGACTGCAAGCCGTGTTGAATGCGGCCACACAGATGTCGGTCATCGCCACCGACATGAACGGTCTCATCGATATCTTCAACACCGGCGCGGAGCGGATGCTGGGATATACCGCCGAGGAAATGATCGGCAAACAAACGCTGGCCAGCATCCATTTGGGGAGCGAGGTCCGGAATCGCGGTGAGGAGCTGTCGCAGCAGTTCGGGCACACGATTCAGGGCTTCGGGGTCTTTGTCGAGTATGCACGGCAGGGGCAGCACGAAGAACGGGAGTGGACCTACGTTCGGAAAGATGGGAGCCAGTTCACAGTCAATCTGGTTGTGACCTCCCGGCGGGATCGCGATGGGCAAATCGAAGGCTTTCTGGGGATCGCGACGGACATCTCCGCACGCAAGAAAGCCGAAGAGGCGCTGCACAAAGCGAAAGAAGAGGCTGAGGCGGCCAGTCGCGCCAAGAGCGACTTCCTGGCCAACATGAGCCACGAAATCCGCACGCCGTTGAACGCCGTCATCGGCATGACCGAGTTGGTGTGCGATACGGAGTTGTCCGCCACGCAACGAGAATATCTCGGGATGGTGCAGGAATCGGGCGAGTCCCTGCTGGCGGTCATCAACGACATCCTCGACTTCTCGAAGATCGAGGCGGGCAAGTTGAGCCTTGAGGAAGTTCCGTTCAACGTGCGCGAAGTTCTCGGCGACACGATGAAATCGCTCGCCTTGCGTGCTCACCGGAAGCAGTTGGAGTTGGCGTGTCACGTCGCGCCGGATGTCCCATTCGCGGTGGCCGGTGATCCGCATCGACTGCGCCAAATCGTCATCAATCTCGTGGGCAACGCGATCAAGTTCACCGAGGCCGGTGAAGTCGTCCTCGACGTGGCCCTGCAACAACTCAGTGACGATGGACTCGTCCTGCATTTCCGCGTGCAAGACACCGGGGTCGGCATTCCGCAGGACAAGCTCGATACGATCTTCGAGGCGTTTGAGCAGGCCGACACCTCCACCACGCGACGTTACGGCGGGACCGGCCTGGGGCTGGCGATCGCGTCGAGCCTGGTCGAATTGATGGAGGGAAACATTTGGGTTGAGAGCGAAGTTCTTCGAGGGAGCGTGTTTCATTTCACCGCCCGCTACCGACGGACCAGTGCCGAGAACATCGCGACGGCCTCGTCGATTCATCCGCCCATGCTCAACGGGCTGCGAGTGCTCGTCGTCGATGACAACAGCACCAACCGCCGGATTCTGACCGAGATGCTGACGAACTGGGCCATGCACCCGCTGGCGGTCTCCAGCGTCGCCGACGCACTGGATGAACTGGAACGGATGGCGCGTGCGGGGTCGCCCTATGCACTGATTCTGACCGACTCCAACATGCCCGTGCAGGATGGCTTCGAACTGGCGGAGCGGATTCAATCGAACCGCGCGCTGTGCGGCTCGATGATCATGATGCTCACCTCGGCCGATCGGCCGGACGACTTGGCGAAGTGCGACAAACACGGAATCGCAGCGTATCTCCTCAAGCCCATCAAGCAGTCGGAGCTGCTCGACGCCATTGTCCTCGCGGTGGGAGCCGACTCCTCGTTGAGAGTCACTTCTGCAACATCCGCCGCGCCGAAAAAGCAGGCGTCGCGGCCAAGATCAATCCTGTTGGCCGAGGACAGTCTCATTAACCAGAAGCTGGCGATCGGACTGCTGGAACGTTGGGGGCACACCGTCACGGTGGCCAATAACGGTACCGAAGCGGTCTTGCTGTCGAATAACCAGTCGTTCGATCTGATCCTGATGGATGTCCAAATGCCGGAGTTGGATGGTCTCGACGCCACACTGGCGATCCGCGCCCGGGAACGCGATTCGGGGATTCACATTCCGATCATCGCCATGACGGCGCACGCGATGAAAGGGGACCGCGAGCGGTGCCTCGAAGTTGGCATGGACAGTTACCTCGCCAAACCAATCCGAGCCGAGCAATTGTTCCGGCAGATCGAAGAAATTTCAGGAGCGGCAACTGTGAGCGGAATTGCGGGGGAGAATGGGAGTGGCAATGGCGCGATGTCGGAATTGAATCTCGTCGACTGGGAGGTCGCCTATCAAGCGGTCAATGGCGACCAAGCGCTGCTCGAACAAGTCATCGCCGCGTTCTTGGAAGAGGGACCGCAACTGCTGAAGACGATGAAGTTGGCGTCCGCTGCCGGGGAATGGAAGCGGTTCCAACGTGCGGCTCACACGCTGAAGAGTGCGCTCCGCACGTTCGGTGTCGCGTCGGCCGATCCCGTTGAAGAACTGGAGCTCACCGCAAAATCGGGAAACACCGCCATCACGCCCGAGACGGTGGCTCAGATCACAGGACTTGTTCAGCCCGCGCTGAACGAAATGCAGCGCCGCTTGAACTCGCGCGGGACGGGTGTCACTATTTAGCAGCCTGTTGAAAAACGTAGGGTAAGCGTCTCGCTTGCCCGTGAATGCCGTTGGAAAAATGGCAAGCGAGACGCTTACCCTACGTTCGCTCCACGCCCCCCTTCACATCGTCACCGACTCGACCTCACTTCCACCGGAGAACCGCATCATGCCTACCGTCTTAATCGTGGATGACTCCTCGACCGATCGGCTTCGTGCTGGCGGGTTGCTGCATCAGATCGACGATTTGAACATCGAGTACGCCGTCGATGGCAACGATGCCCTCATCAAAATCGAGCTGCATGTTCCCGACATGGTTATCACAGACATGGACATGCCGGAACTGAACGGCCTCGAACTGGTCGCCGTCATGCGCAAGGTGTATCCCATCGTGCCGGTCGTCTTGATGACATCGCGCGGCAGCGAGGATATTGCGGTCCAAGCCTTGCGTGCCGGTGCCTCAAGCTACGTCCCGAAACGCATGCTCAGCTATCAGCTGGCTGATACCGTGCGGCAAGTATTCGCCGTCGCGCGAGAAGACCGAGGACGGACGCGCCTGATGCGCCGGATCACTGGGCAACAGGTTCATTTCGCAATCGAGAACGACAATGAATTGATCTCCTCGCTGGTTCATTACCTGCAAGAGTGTTCGTCGATCGTCGGTGTGTGCGATGAGGCGGATCGAGTGCGAACGGGCGTCGCATTGCAGGAAGCACTCACCAATGCCAGCTTTCACGGCAACCTGGAAGTCAGCTCCGCACTGCGTGAGATCGATCACCGGGCCTATTACGACCTGGCGCGAGAACGCATGACGCAGCCGCCCTATTCGCAACGCCTGATCCGCGTCTCAGCACGCTTCTCGCCCGAGGAAGCCGAGTTTTGCATCAAAGATGAGGGGCCGGGGTTCGACCGGAGTACGTTGCTTGATCCGACCGATCCCGCCAACTTGGAACGTCCGTGCGGTCGCGGCCTGCTGTTGATGCAGACCTTCATGGACGATGTGAAATACAGCGAGGTCGGCAACGAAGTCACGATGGTCAAACGCCGCAAGTCGCCGGCAACGGAGCGAGTTCAAGGAATACCCCGATGAAAGCACCCAAACTTTTCAAAACGATCACGGCGGGGCCGGTCCTCATCGTCGAATTGCTCGGCGTGGTGAGTAGTCTGGCGGACACTGCGGTTCTGCAGGAGCTGGAAGAAGTCCGCACGGAACTGCGCGCGGGAGGCCACACCGCGCTGGTGATCGACCTCGCCGCAGCGACCTACTTCGGGTCGAGTCTTTTGGAAGCGATCCGCATTCTCTGGAACGACCTCTCGGCGGTGGGTGGTCACATCGCGCTGTGCAACGCCTCGGAGGTCGGCCGCGAAGTCTTGCAGATCGCCAAATTCGACAAGGTCTGGCCGCTGGTCGGCTCGCGCGACGAAGCCATCAGAACCGTGACCATCTGAGAGTCTGTCCGAAAAGTGTAGGGTGGGCACTGCCCCCCTTTCAAGGTCTTTGGTTCGTGCTACAACCCGCGTGTTGACAGGGGTTTGTCACCAATTGGGAGGGCACAGGGATGTTGCCGG
>JAYTGQ010000509.1:0-1720 GCA_043733345.1 Schlesneria sp. | reverse complement strand
GGCCTTCGGCACACTCCGGCTTGCGGGTGACGACGTTGAAGCGGAGCGTCTTGAATCGCGCGTCATTCTCCAGAATGAGGGCCACGTTGAAGCCGCTGGGGGCGGGTCGGGGAATCACCCCCGTGTCGTCGGGCTTGCCTTGAAAGCCCTTGCGCCAGTCCGGCGCTTCACCTCGTTCCTGCCCTTGCTTCTCGGTGAGGGCATCGAAGGCCGCATCGGCCGAGAGCTTCTTCGCGTCATTCTCGAGGCGCCACTTTCGGTTTCGAGTGCACATGCTCATGAAGACCTTGTGCCACGCCTCGCGGCCTTCAGGCTCGACGTCCATGTTGGAGAGGACGTGCTCGGCGAGGAATTCGCACAACTCCTCGCTCGGTACGGGCGTGGCGACGGTGAAGAGCCCGCCGATGGCGGCGAGGAGGGTGTTGTCGCGCTCGCCCTTGGTCGGCCCCCACTTCAGCGTGAGTAGGGCCGTCGTGAGCGGCTTGCGCTCTGGTTTGATGTTCGACTCGCGCACCTGCATGCGGTACCCGTCGAGGTCGAGCGGGCTTCGCTCTCCATCCTCGTCGGGGTCGATGTCCGGAGCCGCCATAGGCGGAGGGGCCGTGGGCCGCGCGTAGAAGCTACTCACCCGAGAGAGCACGATGTCGACGTCGACGGACTGGCCCTCGAAGTTCTCGTACTTCTCGTAGGTGCGTCCGGGCGCTACGGTGCCCCAGTAGTACAATCGCGAAGAGTCCTTGCACGCCTCGTCGAAGTCTCCCCCCAACGACTCAGCCATGGCACCCCAGAGCGTGGCGTGCTCGTGCGGCGAGTGAGGGCGTGACGTTTGAAGGATGATTCGCCAGCGGCCAGGAGTGAAGGTGCTGTGCACGACGTAGTTGTACGGGGTGAGGCGTTGAATCAACGTCTCTGTCAGCTCACTGTCGAGGTCGAAGACGAGCGCGTTGACGGAGAGGACACCTGCCTTGCTTCGCTCGTGCTTGAAGACGGCGGGAGACCATGCGGCGACATCCTTAACTGTCGATTCGACTGGCTTCTCGCAGAGTTCTGCCCACTCGAAGTCCGTCGTCTTGGGTTGGTTGTCTTTGGCACTGCTGAAAAGCGAGATTGTGAGCTTCATTCGTCATCTCCATAGCATGAGCGCTCTGAAATCACATTGGAGATGGTGCTCTTGCCCACCCCGAAGCGTTCTGCAATCTCGCGCTGCAGCGCGCCGGCCGCGTATTGTTTTCGTATCTCGACAAGTTGCGAGTCATTGAGCTTCGGCGGTGTTCGGGGTGGTGGTTTATTGCGGCCCTTCGCAATCATGTCATGCACATTGTCACGAGCTGTCCCCGAGAACAAATGCTCTGAGTTGATGCAGTGCCTCACATCACAGTGATGGCAGACGTAGAGTTTGCCTGGGTCTTCGCTCTTCAGTACCGCATACGCCACACGGTGCGTGGCGTAGTCGCGCTTCTCGATTTTGATGAGCCCATAGCCGTGCTTGTCTACGCGTAGTTGCCACAACCAGCAGCCGTTCGCATCGACGACGATGCTGCGAAGCAGACGGTCTTTGAGACTGACCCCTTCTTTCCGCTGGGAAAAAACAGGCTTCTCGCAGAGGTCGACCCATTTCATGTCGACCGCTTTCGGGAGGTTGTCTTTTTCGCTGGAGAAGAGAGAAATTTGAAGAGTTGCTGGGAAAAGTGCACTCATCGTGGGGACTCTATCACAGGCA
>JAYTGQ010000508.1:0-13174 GCA_043733345.1 Schlesneria sp. | reverse complement strand
ACAGTGAATTGACCCGCGCGCTGGCCAACTTGGCCAAGCTATGGGCACGGGGTCGATCTTCACGCGACGCAACATCCTGTTCATGAAACAGTTTGTCAAGGACAGCGTTGAGTTTTCTGTTTCGTGTGGTAGCGTGTTCGCCTGCGCGCTGCTCATCTCGGATATCCCGGCGCGCTGCCTATCTCGGATATCCGCGCAGGCAAGGACTGATGCGATGGCCGTACCCAAGAACAACCGCACGAACGTGACCCCGACATCTGGCCAGCCCAAGTCACCTCCGCTCGTACGAGCCAAAGAAATGGTGGCGGGGATGGTGCGGAGCGAGAAGGATGCTTACTGGTTGGGCGTCCGCATGGAAAACTTTCTGCGGGTCTATGAGCCGCGAATCGAGACGGTGTCGCTCAAAGATATCTGCGACTACCTCGAAAGTGTGATGCGTAAGGGGCAGGCGGACTGGCAGGTCAAGCAGTCGTTGGATGCCATCGGCCTGTTGATGAAGTTTGGCTATGAACGGCCCGAACTCGGGGTTCCGCAATTGCGTGAGGCCTGGGGGAATCGGCTCAACGAACGAGTAGGAATCCCAGCGATCCCGCCCGTTTCCGCCACGGGTGATAAGCCCCTTGGAGTGGTGGACCGAATTCGTCGCGTGCTACGTGTGGCTCATTACGCAATCAAGACGGAGAAGGCTTATACCCGATGGTGGGTGAGATTCGAGGCGTTTGCGGGTGAGCGGCCCAGCGATGAGTTGGGACCGGATGACGTGAGAGCGTTCCTCGAATATCTGGCCGTGGAGCGAAAGGTTGCCGCTGACACGCAAAAGCAGGCGCTCAATGCGCTCGTGTTTGTGTTCGGGCAAGTCTTGGGTCGTCCGCTCGGTAATCTCGGTGACTGGACCATCGCCAAATCGTCCCGGAAGTTGCCCTGTGTCTTGACCGTGGAAGAAGTGCAACAGGTGTTGTCGCAACTGAATGGCATCCCCGCGTTGGTCGCACGATTGTTGTACGGATCGGGATTGCGGCTTTCAGAGGCATTGCGGTTGCGATTCAAAGATGTCGATTTCACCCGTGGCAGCATCATCGTAAGAGATGGTAAAGGCGAGAAGGACCGAGTGACCGTGTTGCCGCAGTCGATTCAAGAACCCTTGCTGGAGCATCTGCGCGGTGCTTGGCGACTGCATCAACAGGATCTGAAGGTCGGGGGTGGAAACGTTCAATTACCATATGCCTTGGCAGTGAAGTACCCGAACGCCGAACACGAGTGGTGTTGGCAATTTTGCTTCCCCGCACCGGGCCTTTCAAAAGACCCTCGCAGCGGTGTGATCCGCCGTCATCATGTTCATGAATCGACCATTCAACGCGCGATGACACGCGCCGTGCGTCAATCGCGAGTCCACAAGCCCGCTAACTGTCACACGCTCCGTCACAGCTTCGCGACGCATCTGTTGGAGGCGAACTACGACATCCGGACCGTGCAAGAATTGCTCGGCCACAATGATGTGGCCACGACCATGATCTATACTCACGTCATGAACAGGCCCGGGATGGGTGTCCGCAGTCCACTAGATGCCTGAGGCACCTCCGCCATCAAACTGGCATTATTTTAAGGCGAGCGGAAGTGTTGTCGGCCGCCCACCAACCCGAAGTGTGAACGAGGGCGTCGATAGACTTCGCCCTCGTTCACATTTCGGGTTGGTGTCTTCGGGTAAATCATTTGTTGCCGCTCGCCTAATGCTCCACGGACATCCCGTTTCATGCTGTCACACGATCCTTCATCGCCGCGACTCGGATATCCCAATCTGGGGCTAGGCGTCGGGCTGCGGTCAGTTCACTTTGAATATATTCTTCGCGAAGAACCGGTCGTCGATTGGTTTGAGGTCATCTCCGAGAACTTTATGAATTCGCGCGGACGGCCGCGTTATGTGCTCGATCAAATCGCCGAGCGGTATCCGATCGTCATGCACGGTGTGTCGTTGTCGATTGGGAGCAGTGATCCGCTCAACTTGGAGTATCTTCGCAAATTGAAGCTGTTGGCTGCGGCGACGCGCGCGGTGTGGGTGTCGGATCACGTTTGCTGGACGGGTGTGGCGGGAGTCAACACGCACGACCTGTTGCCGCTGCCGTACAACGAGCCGACGTTGAAACATGTTGTCGAGCGAGTTCGCATTGTGCAGGACTTTCTCGAACGGCCGCTCGTGCTGGAGAACCCGAGCAGTTACGTCACGTTTGCCGACTCCACGATGAGTGAGTGGGAGTTCGTCGCGCGGCTCGCGGATGAGACCGACTGCGGGCTGCTGCTCGACGTGAACAACGTCTATGTCTCGGCGTTCAATCACGATTTTGATCCGGTCGATTTTTTGAAGGGGCTGCCGCATGAACGAGTCGTGCAGATGCACCTCGCGGGACATGCCGATTGCGGGACGCACCGCATCGACACGCACGATGGCCCGGTGATCGATCCCGTCTGGGAGTTGTACCGAGTTGCTCACGAGTTGACGGGCGGGGTTTCGACGTTGCTCGAATGGGACGCGAACATTCCCGAGTTCCCCGTGGTCCATGCCGAGGTGCTGCGAGCGCAGCGGTTCCTCGACGACACGCCATCGCTCGCTTCGCGGCCCGCCGTAGGATGGACGCCTCGTCCGTCCGTCACGTTGAATTCGACACGGACGGACGAGGCGTCCGTCCTACGGGGCGAGCAGAGCAGGAGGCCGCTCCATCCCCACCCGAGCCATCTCATCGCGGCGGAGGTGGAATGACGGAGCCGGACCAGAACATCGCACTTCGTTCGCTCGATCAACTTCAACGTTGGATGCAGTCGGTCATCACGCACCCCGCCGGGATTGAGGCGGGTGTCGCGAGTGACTCGTCGCGCGAAGTGATTGATGTCGGTGCAGGTCGGCTCGATGAAGTCGTGCTGCCGTCGCAACGACTCAGCAGCGCCGACCGGCTGCGCGTGTATGGCAACGCCTACTTCGCTCGACTGCTGGAATGCTTGCGGGCGGAGTTCCCTGCGATGGTGAAGGCACTCGGGGCAGAGGCGTTCGATGGACTGGCGTTTGGCTATCTCTTGGAGCATCCCTCACAGAGCGACACGCTCACGCATTTGGCTGCGACGTTGCCGGAGTATCTGGAGCAGACGCGGCCGCCGCGCGAGTCGTTTGAAAGTGGCGTGGCTTCGGGCGAGGAACAGCAACCCGACTTCGCCGATTTTCTGATCGATCTCGCGCGGTTGGAGCGGACGTACAGCGAGGTGTTTGATGGGACTGGTCCAGAAGCAGTGTTAGTTCTAGGAGGCGGGCAAGCCGGAGGCTTACCCTACGAGGGACTCACCGCTGAGCAGTTCGTGCAATCGCGGATCGTGCTGCACGAGTGCGTGCGACTGGTGGCGCTGAAGTTCCCCGTTCACGAGTACATCACCGCAGTGAGGCACAACACCGAGGCCACCTTTCCCGACGCGCGGCCGACGTTACTGGTGGTGACGCGCCGCGACTTCATCGTCCGCCGCTTCGAGGTCTCGCCGGTCCAGTTCGCGCTGCTCACGGCTCTCCAGCGGGGTGACTGCGTGGGCGACGCGCTGCTGGCTGCTCACGCCGCACAACCGAGCGGTAGCTCGGACATCACCCAACTCGCAACCGATCTCCGGCAATGGTTCTTTGAATGGACCGCCGCGCCGCTGTTTCTGCGGATCGAGGGGCCGCGTCCAACATGAGTTCTGAGAGCGAAACTCACTTCACAGCAGGCACAATCTTCACAACTGGCATACGGTCACGCTCAATCCTAAACTCCCTCGCACCGACATTGAGTCCACTGGAGCTTTGAAATGACCGCCCCGTTGATCCCCGTGAACACACCTCCTCCGGTGCCAATCTTCACGAGGCAACTTTGGGGACCAACGGATCCGTGAAGAAAGGTCTGGCGATCACGCAGACACCAGCCGTCATACGCCGACGGGCCGGGGATGATGTTGTGGTCTGTGGTTCCGAGTTGTCAGCCAACCGTACACTGGCATGGCGGATTGAGATCGCCGCCAACGGAACAGCAAAGCGTTGCCCTCCCCATTTCAGCGCTGGCTCCCGAGCGTTGCCGCATTATCAACCCGATCCGAGGCCACCAGCAGGGCACACGTTCTATGAGACTCCCAACCGAACAGCGAACTGACGTTGGCATGCAGTTCTTCACGCCCGAGTTGTACTTAAACTTCAACTCGCAAGATGACGTTGTTGCCGACCGCGCGAATGAATCGTGGGAAGAGGCACTCCGAAACTACGACCGCCATTTGAACAAGCTCCGCGTCCACATGGGGAGCCACATCAGGCAGTTTTCGGAAATGTGCCTCCATGATGCAGACGTGTTGGCATTCAGTTCTGAAGCCCAGTCTCGTGTCACGCGCCGACGCTACTCACCTGTGTGGTCGGCTGTTGCAGTGCTAACCGTGAGATTGGACGAGCAGGTTCACACGCTGGTCTACTCGCTACGAGATCACGTGCGCGAAGCTCCTGCTCCACAAGACTGGCCGTTCTCACCACAAAGGGTTCACTGGCTATACGATGAGTTCGACATCGGCGATGTGCCACTCGGCGGTTTCCTGCACCGGATTCTGCTCAGTAACGGCCGGGTGATCGAAATCCCTTTCACGTCGATTGTCTGCCAAACGTCATCGTGGTCTACGTCGGAATCGCGCCCCGTCGCCGCATCCATTGCCGAGTGATGAAACGGAATCGTCACTCGAAGACCTGCGCGACATTCAGACGGAAGCCGGGCAGAAGATGCGGAGAGTAGTCGCTCCCCGTGGAGAGTGTCTGTTCTGACCACAGGCCCTTCATGCGACGCAGAACGAGGATTTCCTTGCGATCGGGGTGAACGACCCAATACTCGCGCACGCCGAACGCGAGGTATTCGTCCCGCTTCTCCGTGTAGTCGCGTGTTTCCGATCCGGATGAGACGACCTCGATCACCAACTCGGGAATCCATTCTGACCAGACGGCATTCGAGTCTTGATAGGGTGGCTCGGTGAGATAGACCGCCAAGTCGGGATGGCGTTCGGATTCGTACTCGGCGACTGGCAACTTGCATTCGTTAGCTGCTGCCATCCCCCAGATTCGTCCGGGGTGACGTTGGTCGAAGGCGTGCAACTGGCGTCGCAAACGATCCAAGAGCATCAGGTGCGGAGGCAACGGAATGTCGCTCACGTCGATGATTCCGCGCCCGAGTTCGACACGAATGCCATCCGCGATGCGGGCTTGATCAAAGTCCGCGAGCGACATGCGACGACCGTGATCTTGTCGTCCGATGCGGATCGTCGCAGTCGATGAAGACATCATTCGATTCCTTCGTTAGATCGGTGGTCGTTCGCGACCAACACTACACCTCGCGTGGGGCAAAGTGAGAGACATTTGAGCGGGGTGGCGTAAGCCCTCCGGTTCTTCCAGCGAAGGGCTAACGCCCAAGAACCGAGGGGCTGACGCCACCCCGCTCGGAGGTCTCATCACTGACCGTGTGAGGGATAAACGAAGCAACCGCCTCGCTTTCTCTCGCGCGAAGCCATCACGTCGGCAGGTTGATTCGCCGACTGTGGTAGTGGCACAGCGCGACCGCGAACGCATCGGCCACGTCGTTCGGTTCAAGGATGTTGTCGAGTCCCAGTTCGTGGCGAATGGCGTGCTGAACCTGTTCCTTCGACGCCTTGCCGCTGCCCGTCAACAGGCGCTTCACTTCACGCGGGGCATAATCGACGACCGGCAACCCCGCCTCCGCCGCTGCGAACAAGATGGCCCCGCGCGCGTGAGCCATCAGAATTGCCGTCTTGGGAAACTCCACGGTCGAAAAAACCTGCTCGATGGCCAGCACTTCAGGATGAAACTCGGCGATCACTTCGCGCACGCCCCGTCCAATCTCCAACACGCGTTCTGCCAGCGACAGAGTCTTCGTCGATTGAATCACGCCCCCCTCGCGCAGTACCGGCCCGTGACTCGACCGTTCGAGAATCGCGTACCCCGTTCGATTCAAACCAGGATCGATTCCCAGTACACAGTTCGCCCGCGCGGAGTGATCGAAGTGCGGGGAAGGCGATGACATCGTCTATATCCTGTCGGGCAAAATACTTCGCACGGTCGGAACTGGCTGGTTTAACCGCGTGGGCAATGCCCCGCGCGTCGTGCGGCAAAACCACTTTTCACGTCGCTGGACGCGCGGGGCGTTGCCCACGCGGTTAAACGACGCTGCGTAGCCGCAGCCAAAGTAGCCTTCATCGCTCCGCGTGAAGGAAGCCGAGTGCGAGTCCAGCATCGTTTGGCATTATCAGCGTCCACTCCCATCGGCTTTCTTCACGCGGAGCGATGAAGGCTACCTATTGAAGACGAAAACGCGCGCAGGGCGAACAGAATCTCAGACCTAGTAGTACGACGCTGCGTCAATTTCGACCGCGTGAGGTATATCCCCGGCTTCCGTCGAGGAGCGATCGCGTCGTCGCTCACTCTTTGTTGCAAGCGGCCCACGTCAGGATCGGCTTGCGAGTCGCGTTCACTTCTTCCGGGCGGCTGACCGGGGTCGAATGCGGAGCCGTATGCAAGAGGTCGGCGTCCTCGGTGACGATCTTGTGAATGGCATCAGAAAAGGCGTCGAGCGTCGCTTTCGATTCGGTTTCGGTCGGCTCGAACATCATCGCGTGGGGGACCACGAGCGGGAAATAGACCGTCGGCGGATGGAAGCCGTAGTCGAGCAGCCGTTTCGCGATGTCCATCGCAGTGATGCCGCGTCCCTTCGCGAGTCCCTCGGCGGACGCGACGAACTCGTGCAGACAGTGTTCTCCGTGCGCGGACGGCAACACGTCGGCCAGCAGCGCCTTGAGATAGTTCGCGTTGAGGATCGCCTGCTCGGCCGCCTCGCGAACCCCGGCCGCTCCCAGTGTCCGCAGATAGCAGTAGCCACGCACGAGAATGCCGACGTTGCCGAAGAATGACCGGACTCGTCCGATCGTTTTTGAGGGCGAAGCCAACTCGAACCGCTTCTCATCGGAACCGGTGTCGCGTTGGCGGACGATCGGGGCTGGGAGATAGTCCGCCAGAAAATCGCGCACGCAGATCGGTCCCGAACCGGGACCACCCGCGCCGTGTGGGCCGGTAAATGTCTTGTGGACGTTGTAGTGCATCATGTCGCCGCCGAAGTCGCCCGGCCGCGTGATCCCCATGATGGCATTCATGTTCGCGCCGTCGATGTAGACCAGCCCGCCCACGTCATGCACCACCTTCGCGATCTCCGCGATCTCCCGCTCGAATAGTCCAAGCGTGTTCGGATTGGTGACCATGAAGACGGCCGTCTTGTCATCCAAGTGCTGTTTCAGTTCCTCGATATCGACGAACCCATCACTGCGACCTTTCAACTCGACACAGTCAAACCCGGCCATCGCCGCACTGGCGGGGTTCGTCCCATGAGCACTCGCCGGGAAGATGACCTTCGTCCGCGCTTCGCCCTTGTCCCGGAAGTAAGCCGCCGCGACGAACAGTGCCGTCAGCTCGCCGTGAGCACCGGCCGCCGGTTGCAGTGAGACCGCAGGCAGCCCCGAGATCTCGGCCAACATCTCCTGCATCTCGTGCAACAGTTCGAGCAAGCCCTGAATGTTGCCTGCTGTTTGATGCGGATGCACATCGACGATGCCGGGCAACCGCGACAGCCGCTCGTGCCGCTTCGGGTTGTACTTCATCGTGCAACTGCCAAGCGGATAGAAGTGCGTATCGACCGACATATTGAGCGTCGAGAGATTGACGAAGTGCCGCACCACGTCCGGCTCAGCCAACTCAGGCAACCTTGGAGGCGCAACGGCCATTGCCTCGGAAGGCAACAAATCGTCGAGCGGCCACTCGGGCACATCGGACGAAGGCAACTCGGCCCCGCGTCGCCCGGCGTGAGACAGTTCAGAAAGCAATTGTGTGGCTTGTCGGTTTCGCATGAGGATTCGACTCTTTGCCTAAGCCCCCGAAGGGGCGACATAAGATAGCCCACGGCGTCAGCCGTGGGTTCGGTCAGGTTTTCACATCAAGCCCCCGCTGGGCGGCATATCCGTCGAGTGACGATTCAATCAACAGACCACACCTCAGTTCCAATCGGCACATCATCCTTCGTCAAGCCCTTGAGCAGGATGACAACCGCATAATTCGGCTGTGGTGGACTGCACAATTCGATTCCAGCGAGTTGCCGTTTGAGTTCTGTTCCGTCAGCACGTTTCAACATGATCGAGTCGCCGATTCGGAAACGCTCGTTTTCTACAGGGACAATTCCAGGAAATGGAACTAGACCGCGACCTTCAATGAAGAATGCGTCTTCCACGGTAAACAGGAGCCGAGCCATGAATCCCTCTTGTCTGCCTCTTTCCGTTTATGTCGCCCCATTCGGGGCTAGCAGTGCGCGCTACGCCAGCGCCGCGACCAGTCGATCGATCTCGTCCTTCGTGCGGGATTCGGTGACCGCGACGAGGAGGCATTGATCGCGGACTTCGTGCGGCAGCCAGTTGAGGATCGGGAAACGCCTGAGCATTGGGCCGATATCGATTCCGGCGGCGGCGGCTTTGCGAATTGCCGAGTCGGCACCGTGTTCGTACCTCAACACGAACTCCTTGAAGAACGGGCCGGTGAAGAGCAGTTCGCAGCCTTCGATTTGCTTGAGTCGGTCGGCGGCGTAATGGGCCTTGCGGCAGCTCAGTTCGGCGACTTCTTTCAAACCTTGCGGACCGAGCAGCGACAGATAGACCGTCGCGCGCAGGGCCAGCAAGCCCTGATTCGTACAGATGTTGCTCATCGCCCCCGCGCGGCGGATGTGTTGTTCGCGCGCTTGCAGGTTGAGGAAGAAGCAGCGTTGGCCGTGGCGATCGACCGTCTGGCCGATCAACCGGCCCGGCATCTTGCGAACGAGTTCCTTGCGACACGCGAGGATGCCGAGATACGGCCCACCGAACTGGAGCGGGATGCCAAGCCCCTGTCCTTCCGCGACGGCGATGTCTGCGCCAAGTTCACCCGGCCGCTTGAGCAACCCGACGCTGATCGGGTCGAACGATTGGATGAGAAGCGCGCCTCGCTGATGAGCGACGGCAGCGATCTGCTCGACATCCTCCAGTCCGCCGAAGAAGTTCGGGTGCTGAACGACCACGCACGCGGTCGCCTCGTCGATGGATGCGGCCAACGCGGCAACGTCCACCTTGCCGCCGTCGGTTGGTATCACGACCACCTCGGTCGTTTGATCGGCCAGATACGTGACGACGCTCTGCGACGCTTCGGGATTCACGGAACCGGCCAGAACCACGCGGGTGTTTCGTCCGGTGCAACGCATCGCCATGAGCACCGCCTCGGCGACGCCGCTCCCCCCGTCGTACAGACTCGCGTTGGCGACATCGAGTCCGCTCAACTCGGCGATCAGCGACTGAAACTCGAAGAAGGCTTGCAGCGTTCCCTGACTCGCCTCGGCTTGGTAGGGCGTGTAGGCGGTGTAGAACTCGCCGCGTCCCGTCACTTCATCGACGACGCTCGGGATGTAGTGGTCATAGGCCCCGCCCCCCATGAAGCAGACGCGCGATGCCGCCCCGACATTGCGCGAGGCCAGTTCGCGCAGATGCCGTTCGAGTTCGAGTTCGGTCAGTGCCCGCGGCAATTTCAGCGGCCGGTCGAGCTGCAACTCGGACGGGATCTGATCGAGTAGTGTTTCGAGCGAATCGACTCCGATCCGCTGCAGCATCTGCTGCTGTTCGTCGGGCGTCGTGAAGAGATAGGACACGGGGAGCCTCAAGAGGGGGGAGAATGGGATCAGCCGTCCGCAGGAGTGTGCAACTCGGCCAACGAGGCAGACTTCATTGCGACAGGAGACTACGAACGCTTCTTTGCCTTCTTGGCAACCTTGGCGACTTTCGCGGTTCGTGTGGCTGACTTCTTGCGGGGCGCTGCGGACGCCGTCACCGAACGTGTGCTGGCTTTCGACATTTCGGCGTCAACGACCTTGTCGATTTCGGAGAGACTTGCGGTTCCGATGCGACTTCCGAGTTTCTTGCGAACGTTGGCGTAAACCTTTTTGGAATCGGTTCCCTCCCGCTTGATGTCGCGGGCCGACATCATCATGCGCATCCCTCGGGCAGACGGCGGGGACCACCAGGCTCCGATTCGCACGCCCGCGTAAAGGTCGTTCGCTTGCGGTTCGGTACACCCTCCCGCGACGCACGCCTCCCAGAACATCTTGTCCGCCAACTTGCGTTCGGCCTTGGTGGTGGCCCTCATGCAGGCGATGTCATGCACGATCGAAGCGTTGCGGTAACAGCCGGTGTAGGGCGAACCAATCGTATCCCACAGCCACTGCGGGATGCTGGCTCCGTTGATGATGCTTCCCAAGGGCGCGTCCCAACGTTTCCCGTTCGAGTCGGAATAAACGAACTCTTCGAGCAATTTCATGTCGCGCGCGTCATCGGCGGGTTGATTGAGCCACTCGGTCTGGGGTGCTCCAGAAAACGTGCCTACCGCTGTCATGATTTACATTCCTTTGGGAGGGAGACAACCCGCCACTGTGATCAGTTCCTCAAGTCAGACGAGCCGCAACGCACACAACACTCGTCGCACAACAAACACTGTCCGATCAGTGCTTCTCGGCCTCGCAGTGAGCCTTGTACGCGGCCTGGTCGAGCAGCTTGGACAACTCGCTGGCTTCGCTCATGCGGACCTTGACCATCCAGCCCGCGCCGAACGGATCCTTGGTCAGCAGTTCGAGATGATCGGGCAGCGTGTCGTTCCGCGCAACGACTTCACCACTGATCGGGGCATACAAGTCACTGACGGCTTTCACGCTCTCGACCTCACCGAACGGCTGGCCCTGAATAATCTTCTTGCCGACGGCGGGAAGGTCTGCATACGTGAGGTCGCTGAGCAGGTGAACGGCGAACTCCGAAATGCCGATCGTGGCGGTCTCGCCCTCCACAGCAACCCACTCGTGCGTCTTGGTGTACTTCAGGTTTTCGGGCGTCATGACGGGGAATTCCGGAATCAGGATTGAGGCAATTGATGACGTGATGACTGTGGAAATGACGTGGAGCAGGCGGCTCGCTCATGCTACGGGGTCTTTAATGAACCACTAGCCCGACGCGCAAGCGAGGGCTGGACATTGGATGACGGCGAAGCTCTCGCTTGCGCGTCGGGCTAGCTTTGAATCGCGTTCTAGCACGGTGGCGAGGGTTCGATCGCGTCACCCGCGGCTTGTTGCTCGTATTCGGAAATCTTGCCAATTCGGCGGGCATGTCGGCCTCCCTGAAAGGGAGTCGTCAGCCACAGTTCGACCATGCGAGATGTGATTCGGTCTCCGAGCATGTCGGCCGACAAGCAGAGGACATTGGCATCATTGTGCATCCGGCTCATTTCGGCCGTGAGGTCATCGTGACACAGCGCCGCTCGGACACCTTTGAATTTGTTGGCGACGATGCACATGCCGATCCCCGAACCACAGATCAGGATGGCGCGATCGACCAACCCTTCGGAGACGGCCTTCGCGGCCTTGGCTCCGAAATCGGGATAGTCACAGATATCTGCCGAGTCTGGGCCGAAGTCTTGGGACTCATGTTCCAGCTGCCGCAGCTGGGACAAAATCCTGTCTTTGACATTGAAGCCTCGGTGATCACTCGCGACGGCAATTTTCATTGTTTCTCGTTCCGGGTTGGAGTGGAGTGGACATCGAATGTCTCAGTCACGATAGAAGGAATACAGTGGCGGTCAGAGACCCAGCGGAATCTGTTCGACCAGTCGTCGGGTATGACGTTCGATCTCTTGCTTGCACTCTTGGTACTCGCGCGGCCCACCGCCATACGGGTCCGAAACATCGTTCTGTTCGGCAGACAGTAAGTGAACCCGGGCGGAAAGGTCAGGGTGCTCGTCCAAGATCGCCTGCTGGTGACCGCGCGTCATGGTGATGATGTGATCGGCATGGTGCAGGAGGCGACTCGTGAGCGGCTGGCTCTCGTGCGAACGGAGATCGATGCCGTCATCAGCCAAGACGGTGATCGACTCCTCACTGGCAGGCCCGCCGAGATGAGCCGACAACCCCGCCGACAAAACCGCGTAGCCGCGATCCATCAGATCATCGTCCGCACAATTCAAACGTTCTGACAATTGACGACGAAACAGGGCCTCGGCCATCGGACTGCGACACGTGTTGCCGGTACAGACGAACAGAAAGACCTCGCTCGTGAGCCGGTCAATGTTCCGGGACGAAATCACGCCTTGGTCGATGAGTCGCCACCGATCACCGTCAAACCGAATCGTGGTGGTCGGTTCGCCGTAGCGGCACGCGCCGTCGTCAATAATGAGCGACACGGCATCACCAAATCGTTCGACAACTTCGGCCGCAGTGCGCGGAAGTGGTCTCACCGAGTTCTTGTCAGCGGTCGCAATCAACGGGACCGGAGACAAGCGTTGAACGTGCAGCAGCGACTCGTGAACGGCGACACGCAACCCGACTCCACGACGTTCGCTCGAACCAGAACCCTCACTGGCAACAACGGTTTGACCCGCCAGCAATTGCCGAGTGGCGATGGGCAAGCTGGGGAACAGCCCCCCCAGTGCGGCCTCCGAAAACTCCATCGTGAGTGGCCCCGGCCAAGCGCGTCGAGTCAACCTGTCCGCAGCGACGGGAAAGTGGATTACGTAGTCGTGAGCCTCCTCAGCCGACTTGAGAATCAAGACCACTTGCCCCTTGGACAGCGACTTCAGCCGCTCCACTCCCAACTCGCTCGCGGCACTGGCGACGACCACGTAAGCCGTCTCCGTTGGCAACGCTACAAGCTCTCCCTGTGCCAAAACCTGACAGGCGCGGTGAATGGCATCGCGCGGATCATCGGCATTGCGAATCTCGACAATCTGCGGCATGACAGCTCGAGTTCGGGGGGCGAATTGAGAGGAGAGCGGTCGTGGACAGAACTCGTTTCCGCCACCTACGTCGGACATTCTGCACCAACGCGGGCGGAGTGTACTCGTCCCCGATTGGCCCTTCAAGCAGCGGTCGCAGACGCCGTTGCTGTAGACCCTTCGCGAAAATCTCCGACACATTTAAGCCTGACGCGCAAGTTTTGAAGTTGCGCAGTTGCGCTTCAAAGTAGCGGAATTCGCAAGAATTCAGCCTTTTCGGCACCTGCGAAGCCCCTGAGTTCTTGCGAACTCAGCTAC
>JAYTGQ010000507.1:0-13185 GCA_043733345.1 Schlesneria sp. | reverse complement strand
GCGAGGCTCCCGCCGAGTCGTGTGCGTGAGGAAAGTCGCTTGTTTCTCGCGGCTCGGCAGGAGCCTCGCCCTCCCGACAGCCGTTTTTCAACAGGCTGCTAGCACGGATGGCAAAGCCGGGGCACGGATGAAGCAGTCCAATCAATCAGCGTGAGACGATCAGCGGCCAGATTTTGAAGCTGAACACCAGTGCCGTCAGTCCGAGGTAGAACACACCGCAGCCCAACACGCCCGCCGAGTGATACCAGCGCGGACGCAGTTCGCGCGGCAGCAGCGTGTGGTTGATCCAGAGCAGTTGGAACGACGTGACGCCGAGCGCCAGGTTGTTGCAGTTGGCGATGAAGTCGGTCATCAGTCTCGGAGCGTTGCTGAAGAGGTATGCGCAGACGAACGACCACAGCACGTAGCTGCCGAGGATCGTGTAGTAGATGTATTTCACTTGGTGCGCCTGCATTGACTCGCGCACGCGGCGGTTGGCCGACCAGATGGCATCGGTCCAGCGGCGGCTGAAGTCATCGACGATCGACATCTGACTGGGGAGCATCACCATCAGGCCGGTAAAAATGGCGGTGATCCACAACACTTTGCCCAGCACCGGCGAGAATCCCGCGTTTCGCAATCCGTCGGCCGTGATGAGGGCCTGCGCCATTCCCGCCTGCTCGTGGGTGATCGTCGAGTATTGGGCGAACTGCATCGACAACAGCGCGGGCAACGCCATCCCCATGAAGCAGCCCGGTGCCCAGACGATGAGCTGATCGGTCAACACATACCTCCACCAGCCGCGCCAGCGACGCAGGTTGTCGGCCGTCAGTTCAAACACCTTGCCGACATGGCTGAGCGTCACGCTGCGACCGCCGATCGCGCTGGGGATCGCGCCGACCTGGCTGCCCATGCCCCAGCCTTTGTCGCGGACGAAGTTCGAGTACGTCGAGTTCGACAGTCCGCCGCCTCCGGCATAGCCCGCAAACGCTCCGATCACGATCAGGCTGGCGGACGACATGAGCGGCCACTCGCCATGCTCCCACCAGTGCAGGAAGCCGTTCACGATGACTTCCTTGTTCTGTTCGGCGTTTTGCAACTCAGGAGGTGCGAGAACCGGCACGTTGCCAAACTTCACGAACCCGCTGAAGACATTCCACCAACTGGAGGGACTGACGCACGTCACTCCCAAGAACAGGCAGAAGCCCAACACGACGACGACCTTCACGGTCATCACGCCCTGCAACACGTTGTAAACCTTGCCTCCCAACAACACCGGCACGGCGACTCCCAACAAACAGGCGTAGGCCAGAGGCGTGATGAGCCAGCGATCCGCGTCGGTGGGTGGTCGGTCCAGAATGAGCGACGCAATCAACGCCGCGCCGTGGGTGGACAGACCGGGGACGAGCGCTGACACGTTCATCGTCAGCATCAACCCGACCCAAAAGGCCGGTCCCGGTTTGCAGCGCATGAAGCCGGTGAAGACCGGCTCACCGCAGTACAGGGCATAACGTCCGCATTCGAGGTTGTAGAAGATCTGAAAGACGATGGCTGCGGTCGCGATCCACATCAGCCCGCCGCCATACTTGGCCGTGACCGCCGGCCCGTACAGCCACTCGCCCCCGCCAATCTGAATCCCCATCATGACGATGCCCGGCCCGATGAAACTGGCCCAATTCTTCCACGAGAGCGGCTTCGGCTCGGGAAGCTCGGCGGTGGTCCAAGCAGGAATCGAGTTCGTCATGGGACATCGTTCTTCACTGGAGTTGTATTCATCTTCGCCACCGGGATCGCTCAACGCCGGGATCGTTCAACCGCGATCATTCAACAAAGTACAGTCAGGGCGACACTTCGTTTGGCTTTGTCTTCATCCGTGCCCCGGCCTTGCCATCCGTGCTAGATCAGTGGCGATCGACATAGCACGGATGGCAAGGCCGGGGCACGGATGAAGAAGTCCTTCCAAGTGTCCGATGGTTTCTGGCGTACCTCTTCAGGCCAACTATGAGCTGGTCACCAAGACGATGGCTCGCCCCGGTCCGCCGTGGCAGTCGCGGACTTTGAGCGGAGCGAATAGGAAGTACGCGGGTTTGTCGCGCGGGATGCGGCCGACGTTGTGCAGGAACTCGACCCCGACCATCTCGCGGCTGCCGAGTGCCCAATACGTCATGAGGGCCTGCTTCTGATTCACACCGCCGAGATCCGGGGCATCGGTCGCGACGCAGCGAATCCCTTTGCTCTTGAGATAGACGATCGCCTCGGGACCGGGGGCGGGCCAGCCTTCGCTCTTGCCGCTCAGCGGATCGGACCAGACGCCCGTGTCATTTGGTTGTGGCTTGAAGTGTTTGTCGAGATGCCCCGTGTGGAACAACACGACATCGCCGGACTTGAGTTCTCCGCTCTGCTTCTCGAAGGCTTGAATGTGAGCCGACGTGATCTCGGGCGAGGCGGGCCACGACTTGGAATCGGTGGTGCCGACGAGCGATCTCACGTCGATGACTCGCGCCGGCCCGCTGGTCCAGGCGAGCGGCACCTGTTCGGTTGTCATCGAACTCACGCCGCGCGGGCCGTACTTCTGTTCGTAGTCGATCAGCCAGCCTCGCACCTCGGGCGAATAGTCGATCGTAGGACGGGCACTCTTGCCTGTCTTCTCCTTTGAGGACTCGACGGGCAGGAGTGCCCGTCCTACATCTTCCGGCGGCAGCGCGAACGACGGCGGAACCAGATGCGTTCCGGCCATCGAGTCCATCAGGTGCGTGTGGTGCCAGAGGTCGAGGTACTCGGAATAAAGGAAGTCGATCTTGAGATAGACCTGCCGATGATTACCCGTGCCGATCCCCGGCGACGTGATCGGCAAATTGGGAGCGAGCGTCGGCGAGAGATCGATCGCCCGCTTGTTCTTCGCCGCGTCGATCAGTCGTTTTGGAAGCTCACCCCCGACAACCGAGAACGCGCGGCCCTCGCCATACGGAGCACCCTGATGCTTCGGACCGATCATGCAGTAGAAGGCTCCCGTCGGCGGCAAGGCTCCGAGATTCGTCGCACTCTCGGTCCAGATCATGCCGTGCTTGAGTCCCGCATAGTGCGTCGGCTCGGCCAGATCGGGCAGCGGCCCCATGCTCGCGCTGTCGGTCCCGAGCGTCATCACGCCGCGAGTCGCCAAGAACTCCATGCACTCCGGATTCGGATCGGGGAAGCCGGGAGCCTTGCGGTCCAGCGCGTCGGCGATGAAACGGCTCCCCTCGGGAAACGGCCGGTAGTACTTGTCGGAGTACTCGCTGCGGAACAGCACGACATCGCCAAATCGTAGGCGGCGATGCTGCTTCTCGAACCGCTCGACATGCTCGGGTTTGACGAGCGGGCTGACTCCCTTCGCCGCCTGATCGAGCAAGTCGCGCACATCGACCACGCACGCCTCGCCGCCAAACTGCCACGCTTCGATCTTGTCGGTGTAGGCCAGGCCGAGCGGCCCGGACTTCTCCCGCTTGAGATCCGGCCGGGCGACCGAATGCGGCGGCACATCCAACTGCGTCCCGGTGTTGCCGTCGATCAGCAGCACGTCAATGTTGTAGGCCGAGTCCGGCCCGATGACCCGCTGATGCGTGATCTGAAACCACGGAAACGGAGCCGACGGCCACGTGCAGGGAAACTCGGGCGCGATGAGCAGCGAGTGGTCGACGAACCTGGTCGCGGGCTCTTGGGCCGATGTACTCAATTCGAAGAGCACGATACAGCACCACGCGGCGGCGAATCGAAAATGTGTCTTCATTGGTCGTTGGTCCTTTGTGGTCAATAACTGGCGCGGTCGCCATTGCAACACCAGCAATTGCTTCCGCCAAGACTTCATCGTCCTGCCCCCATCGTTCTGCCAGAAGTCGAGGGAAGCAGGACGAGCGCGTTCGCGGTCGTCTCGGCATCCACGCGAGACATGCCGACTTTCGTCAGGGCGGTGACGCAGAATGTGGTGAGAGATTCGATCGTGATCTGGCACATCGTTTACTCGCGATCCTTGTTCAGCGGTTCGTCAGCGATTTCAAAGTATGTTGGCCGGCTGCTAAACAGCCATAGTGCCGCGTGATCGCGGGCGACGTACAACCCGGCTGCGCGACTTCTCTCATCGGGAGACATTGCGGCGACAGCACTCGACGCTCGCATCATGTCGTCATCGGACGCGGCAATTCCAACATCTGCCAATCGCTGTCGATTGACCCGCCGGATGATCTCACCGACGGAAGGTGCCACTCTCGCCTCCTGCAATGCCGATCGCACGAGCACGCAGTGTTTGCAGGCCGCTTCCAAGTCGGCGACGGCTCGAAGGGTTACCGCCTGAAGAATCGTTGCTCCATCGGGCTTCAAGACTCGGAGCAGTTCCAACAAGCGCATCGCGTCGGCCGGTGCCACCACGTCGAGCGGCCCGGTCAAACTCAATGCCCAACAGAAAAACGACGCAGACTCGCTCGCACAGTTCGCGTCCATCTTTTGGCTCACGGAGAGTTCTCCGAAGGGAGTTTCCAGCAACTCTCGCTCAATCGGATCGAGTTCGTCGTCGATCCCCAGTGTGTGTATCCAGGGGAGCAACAGCCGGCTGAGTTCAACAACTCGCGGATGATCCGTCACTTCCAAAGAGGCTCGATAGGAGATCGCCCCCAAGATGATCGCTCGCTTGGCGACCTGCAGCGGTTTTCGGATGTTCATCACGGGAGGTCACCTGCAATCCGCACAGAGGCAGCGCCGTTCAAGTACTTCATGGAGAAGGAATCCGTCGGTAAAACTCGACTGTTGCCCGCACACCCTCTTCCAGCGTCGTCGCTCTCCAGCCGGGGAAGAGTTCCGAGATGTAGTGAGGCTTCGGCGGGATGTTGGAGGGGATCGACGGGCCGTCGACGGTGATCCGGGAGCCCGCGCCGGGGACAACGCGATCGATGACGCGGACAAACTCTTCGGTGGTCGCGAGTTGGCTCGGCAGATCGACCACGGTCGAACCGCGAGGCGTCTCCAGCGCCGATTGGACGAACGCGCGAGCGACATCTTCGACGTAGTCGTAGCCGACTCGGCCGGTGTAGTTGATCGTGTACGGTTCGCCCAATGCGGCTGCCCAACATGCCCGCGACGGACCGGCGGTCAGCCCCACCGTTCGTTCCGGTCCGTATGCGACATGCGGCCGAATGCCGACGGACGCGATGCCGAAGTGCCGCCAATACTGCTCGGCGATCGAGTCGACCGCCATCTTGAACGCCCCGTAAAACGACGGCGGCCGGTTGTCGGCGGCCGTCAGTCCCAGCGAGTTGTCGTCCGCCTCGGGACCGTAGACTGCGTAGGAACTCGCATACGAAATCCCCTTGATCTGTCCGGCACACGCCCGCGCCAGTTCAAACAAGGCGACGCTTCCCAGCACGTTGACCTCGCACCCGGCAAACGGATCCTGCTGACAGTTCGGAGTCAGCAGCGCGGCAAGATGAATGATGTGCGAGACGTGCTGCTCGTCGGCAGTCCGTTGCAGCAGCGCGCGATCGAGCAGACTCCCCGCGACGAACGCGACCTTCGCCGCGTCACTCCCGAGGATGCGCTGCCAACGCTCATCGTTCTTCTGAACGTCGAACACCACCGGCCGCAACCCGCGCGTGAGCAACTCACGCAGCACCCAAGTGCCAATGAACCCGCCGCCGCCGGTGACCAGAACCGAATCGCTCATCGTGCTTCCGTAGGGTAAGCCTCTGGCTTGCCCGTGTTTTGAAGTTTGACTCGTAATGGGACTGGAATGACGGGCAAGCCAGAGGCTTACCCTACGATGCTCACTAACGTCCCACCCCATTCACCACATTCGGCAACGCCTCACCGCGCAGTGCCATTGCAGCGAGGTTGGCCGCCGTTTCCCGCAGCTTCCGCACGGCAGGGACACTGCATGAGGCGATGTGCGAGGCGACGATGACATTGTCCATTTTCAGAATCGGATGATCGGCGGGGATCGGTTCCGGAGCGAACACGTCCAGCGCGGCAGCCGAGATCTGGCCGCTCTGCAACGCCTCGGTCAGCGCGGCGGAATCGACGAGATCACCACGAGCCACGTTGATGAGGATCACTCCGCGCTTCGTGATCGCGAGCGAATCGCGATTCACCATCCCGCGAGTCTGCGCCGTCGAGGGACAGTGCAACGAGATGACATCGGTCTGCGACAACAGTTCCCGAAGAGCGACGGGCTTGGCTCCGGCGAGTTCGATCTCTCCCGCCGAGACGACCGGGTCATGGACGAGGACTTTGCACTTGAACGCCCGCAAACGGGACACCACTTCGCGGCCGATCCGTCCGAAGCCGACGATGCCGACCGTGAGGTCGCGCAGCGCCCGCATTTGGTCGAGCGGCACCGGCAGGCCCCATTTTCCCTCACGGTTCCGGACGCAGTTGGTCACGACGTTGCGCGTCGTGGCGAGCAGAAAAGCCAGCGTCTGATCGGCCACTTCGTCGATGCAGTAGTCCGGCACGTTGCAGACCGGAATGCCGCGCGCCTTTGCCGCTTCGAGGTCCACGTTGTCCACGCCGATGCCATACCGCACGATGACCTTCGCCTGCCGCAGGCTGGCGATGACGTCGGCATTCACCGGAGCGAACTGCGTGATGACCGCGTCGGCGTCAGCCACCAACTGCGGCAACTCGGCCGCCGTCCGCTTCTCCTTCCAGGCGACGATGTCGTGACCCAGCGGCCGGAGAATCCCTTCCTCAATGTCGAGGCTCGGAAACGAGTAGTCGGTGATCGCGATCTTCATGGATGTGAGTCCTTGGTCATTAGTCATTAGTCATTAGTCATTGGTCATTAGCCCTAAAACAAGCGAACCCCACCGGGCTTGCCCCGGTGGATTTAGGTTTTTGCACTACTTGTGACTTCACTTGAAATCCAACGTGAGTAGTGCAGAAACCCGCGAGCCACCGGGGCAAGCCCGGTGGGGTCGCTTGTTTAAGGATTAGTCATTTGTCACCGGTCATTGGCCAGACAGGCCCGCGCCTAATGCCCAATGCTTCTCGCTGTGGATTGCCGGAATCAATTAGCCGGACCATCATGGGCACCGCCCGCCGTCCCGGCAACGAAGCCCGCTACACTTTTTCGCACCCACACACCACATCGCCGCCGCGAGTGCGTCGAACACTCCCAACGGTTCCAAGAATAGCCAGCGATGAACAAGGCCCCTGAACGACAACCCAAGTTCCGAACGGATCAGGATCAACGACCTGCGGCATCCGCGCCCCGGCCTTGCCATCCGTGCTACTCCGGTGGTTTCTGATGTCGCACGGATGGCAAAGCCGGGGCACGGATCAGATGCGAAACCAACATCGAAGCCTGACGAACCACGAGGCCGAGCGACAACCATGAAACGAACGATCTCCCTGACTGCGATGTTGCTGGCGAGCCTGCTTTCGATGAGCGGCCACGCAGCCCGCGCGGACGAACACGACGACTTGTTTGAGGCGAAGATCCGGCCGGTGCTGGTCGGCACCTGTTTTCGCTGCCACGGCGACGCGAAAATGTCCGCAGGATTGCGGATCGATTCGCGTGAGATGCTGCTGAAAGGAGGTGAAGCCGGTCCCGCGATTGTGCCGGGGAAGCCGGAGGAGAGCCTGCTCATCAAGGCCATTCAGCGGCAGGCGGATGTCTCGGCAATGCCGCCCGAGAAGGACAAGGCTCTGCGGGCCGACCAAGTGGCGGCGTTCGTCGAGTGGATCACGAGCGGAGCCGTTTGGCCTGCCAAGACCGCGAAGTTTGAAGTCGCAAAGCATTGGGCGTTCGAGCCGATCCGCGATGTCGCACCGCCCGTCGTGCAGGACAAGGCGTGGTTGAAGACCAGCGTAGATGCCTTCATCCGCGCAAAGCAGGAAGCGGCCGGAGTTCGACAGAGTTCACTAACCCGAAGCGTGAGCGAGGTCCGTCCCGCGCCGTCCGCCGACAAGCTCACGCTGATTCGCCGCGCGACGTTCGATCTGACGGGACTGCCGCCAACTCCCAACGAGGTTCAGGCGTTTGAGCAGGACGCCTCACCGCAGGCGTTCGAGACGGTTGTCGATCGGCTACTCAAGTCGCCCGCGTATGGCGAGCGATGGGGACGGCACTGGCTCGATGTCGTGCGGTACGCCGACACGGCGGGTGAGACAGCCGACTACCCGGTGCCGCTCGCGTGGCGCTACCGCAACTACGTGATCGACGCCTTCAACAACGACAAGCCCTACGACGAATTCCTGCGCGAGCAGATCGCGGGCGACATCATTGCATTACTGAGCGGCACGGCGCTAGCCGCCGGTTCTCGTGACGCGAGTGATAAGTCACCGGCGGCTAGCGCCGTGCCGCTCACTAAGGTCAGTACCGGGGGACAGACGCCGCCCCGCTCGCAAAATCCTTCGCAGGCTCGAAGTGAGCGCTACGCCGAACAAGCCACCGCAACCGGCTATCTCGCGATCTCGCGGCGGTTCGGCTTCGACTCCGAGAACTATCACCACCTGACCATTCAGGACACGATCGACAATCTGGGACAGACGGTGCTCGGCCTGAGTCTCGGCTGTGCGCGGTGCCACGATCACAAGTTCGACGCGGTCTCGATGAACGACTACTACGCGCTCTACGGCATCTTCGACAGCAGCCGCTATTCGTTCCCCGGCTCCGAGCAGAAACAAAAAGTCCGCTCGCTGCTGCCGCTGCTGCCGCCGAGCGAATCGCAGCCGAAATGGCGCGAGTTCGATGCGCGGGTGGCCGCGATTGCAGCCAGCCTAGAGAAGCAGAAGCAGCCCGTGCCGGCTGCCATACTCCGTTCGTTGAATGACCTCGACGGCGACTTCGAGATGCAGGCGGCCGCGGCGGGAGGGAGCAACGGCGTCCTCGTTCCACCGTGGCTCTATCAGGGAAAGATCGCCGTGACGAACGCGGCACAAAGCCCGTTCAAAAACTTCTATCCAAGCGGCAAGGTCGGCGCGAACGTCCCCGCCGGACTCGGGGAGTACCGGATTGCCCAGGCGCTCTACCCGCGCCGTTCGCGAGACAACTGCAACACGCTGCACGTCAACCTCGACTTCCGCGTCGCTGCGCCCGATGCCAACGCGAAGGGACTCCATCGAATCTGGATCGGTGCGATGCCCGCGTCCCCCGCCATCGAAGTCCTCATCTCGTCGGAATCAGTTTCGTTGCGCCAAGGCGAGACGGCCGAGAGCCTCTGCCCCTTGAAGCCGAACCAGTGGCACAACCTGCAACTGACCCTCGATCTGAAGAACCGAACCGTCTCAGGCAGAGTTGGCATGCCGGGAAGCGTGACAGAGTTCACCGGCAAGCCGCTCTCGCCCAATTGGACCGGCGCGATCGACCTCGTCGTGCTCGACTCGATCCTCCCCGCCACACCAACCCGCAGCATAAGCGAGGGCGAGCGTCGTGACGGCCCTGAATTCGGAAGTCTTTCGGAGCGATCGCCCTCGCTTACGCTGCGGGTTGGTGACGCGATGCTTCCGGCCATTGAATACGACAACCTCGGTGTGCAGGACTCCCCGATCGCACCCGTCTCGACCGAACTGCCAATGCCCACCGTCGCGTCGAGCGGACTCGATCCTGTCGCGCTGACGAAAGAACTGGAGGAACTGACGGGCTTCGATGGCGACTTCGAGTTGCAGGCCAAAGACGCTCCGCCCGCGAGTCCGTGGGGGCCGGGACCGAACAGTGTCGTGAAGCTGTCAGCCCACTCGCAAAGCCCGTTTCTCAACGCCTTCGCGCCGGGAGAGTTTGGCGTCCACATGCCGAATCGCGGCGAGTACGACGGCTTCGGCCGGACGGTTGCCAACGTGAAACCGAATGAGGACGGACGGCTCTTCGCCAGCTTTGATTTCCGCTGCGCGAGCCAGGACGCGGGGGGCAACGGCTCGTGGCGCTACTACCTTGGGCACGGCCCGGGCAACTCGGCGGCGGTCGAATTGTTCTTCAACGGCAACGAGTTCTTCCGTCGCAGCGCCGATGCCCGCGAAGCCGTCTGCCCGGTGGTCGTCGGCGAGTGGTATCAGGTCCAACTGACGCTCGATCTGAAAGCCAAGACGTACACCGGACTGCTCGCCGCGAAGAGCGAAGCAAAGCCAAAAGAATTCTCCGGCCAATTGGCCTCCGGTTGGGACGGCACGATCGACTACACGTTCATCGACAGCTACGGCCACATCGGCGGCGTGCGACCGTCGCTCGATGCCGACAATTTTGTCATCGCCGAGAAACCCTTGCCGCCCATCGACGCGGCACCAGTGCCCGTGACAAAGGAAATGTCCGAATCGCGTCGTGCCAAAGTGAAAGAACTGCGCCAGCAACTCGTGTCACTTCAGGCAAACGCGGAGTTGTCGAAGCAGGAATTCAACACGCTGCTGGCCGACGGACCGTTCGCGATGACCTACGGCATGGCGGAAGGGACACCTCACAACGTGCGGATGCAGATGCGCGGCGAGCCGGATCAACCCGGCGTCGAAGTCCCGCGCGGCCTCATCAAAATCCTCGGCGGCGGCCCGCTCGCACCGGAGACATCGGGAAGCGGCCGGCTGGAACTCGCGCAGTGGCTGACTCGCCCCGACAACCCGCTGACCGCGCGCGTGATGGTCAATCGGATCTGGCAGTATCACTTTGGGCGGGGACTCGTGAAGACGCCCAACGACTTCGGTGTCCGAGGGCTGCCGCCGACGCATCCTGAGCTGCTCGATCACCTCGCGACGCAGTTCATCAAGAGCGGCTGGTCGGTGAAGCGGATGCACAAGCTGATCATGCTGAGTGCGACGTATCAGCAGTCGTCCCTTTCCGACGTAGCTGCACTCGCAAGAGTGCAGGTCAGCGAGACGACGCCCCGCGTTCTTGCGAACGCGGCTACGACCGCAGCCCACGATCCCGATCTTTACGCCTCATTCCCGCGTCGTCGGCTGAGTGCCGAAGAAATCCGCGACGCGATCCTTTCCGTCAGCGGCGAGCTTGATCTGTCACCCGCTCAAGAGCATCCCTTCCCGACGCCGATCAACTGGGGCTACTCGCAACACGGCCCGTTCAGCGCGGTCTACGACCACAACCAGCGCAGCGTCTATCTGATGACGCAGCGACTCAAACGGCATCCGTTCCTCGCGCTGTTCGACGGCGCGGACCCGAACGCCACGACGGCCGAACGTCTGGGGACGACGGTCCCGACTCAGGCGCTGTTCTTTCTCAACGACCTGTTCGTCCACGCGAAGGCCGAGAAGTGGGCGACCCGACTTCAAGCCGCCAGCCCCGACGAAAAGACCCGGATCGAACACGCTTGGCTCCGCGCCATCGGACGTTCTCCCCGCGCGATCGAACAGATCGAAGCCACCGAGTTCCTCACCGCCTATCGTGCTGAGTTGACGGCGGCCAAAATGGACAACGTCGAAACCCGCTCACTCGCCGCCTACCTCCGCACACTGATCGGAAGCAATGAGTTCCTGCATGTGGATTGAGTGCGTCCCCGACAGTATTTGGTGAGCCGGGCGGCGTCAGCCCTCGGACAAGTGTGAATCGCGAGAATGTCCGGGGGCTGACGCCGCCCGGCTCACCTGAAGAGATTTTTCGCCGCAACATTTTGGGTGCCATCATGAACGACCGAATGACGTTTGATCCGACTCGCCGCAGCCTGCTCCGTTCGATGATCGGCGGTTCGATGCTGCTGCCGGGGATCGTGTCGCAGTTGCTGGCCGAGGACGACGCGCCGTCGAATCCGGCCGATCCGCTCGCGCCGAAGGCGACGCATTTCCCGCCAAAGGCCAACCGGGTCATCTTCCTCTACATGAGCGGCGGCGTGTCGCACGTCGATTCGTGGGATCCCAAACCCAAACTCTTCGCCGACGCGGGAAAGACGGTCCCGGTCAACGAATTTCAGGGACGCAAGGGGGACTACAAGATGTTCCTCAAACGCCCGCAGTGGGAGTTCGCGCCGCACGGTCAATGCGGCACGGAAGTCAGTTCACTCTTTCCGCACATGGCCGAGTGCGTCGATGACCTGTGCGTGATCCGCTCGATGAAGTCGGACCACACGAACCATTATGAAGCGACGCTCGGCATTCACACCGGCTCGTTCACGTTCGCGCGGCCAAGCATCGGTTCGTGGGTCAGTTACGGGCTGGGCACGGTGAATCGCAACCTGCCGTCGTTTGTCGTGATCGCGCCGCAGTCGCCGTATGCCGGAGGCCAAGTCTGGGGCAGCGACTTTCTGCCCGGTGCTCATCAAGGAACGCTCGTCGTCCCCGGCCCGGAGCCTGTCGCCAACATCCAGCGTCGCGCGCCGAGCAGCCGCTTGCAGGAGCTGGAACTCCGCGAGATGGCCCGGTTGAATCAGCGGCATCTCGCGTCGAGGGCCGACGATCCGCTGCTCACCGCGCGGATGAAATCGTTCGAGACCGCGTTCGGCATGCAGGCCGAGATGCCCGAAGTCTTCGATCTCTCGAAGGAAAGCGATGCCACGCTGAAGCTCTACGGTTTGGAACGAGGCAGCACGCAGGGCTTCGCGTGGCAATGCCTCGTCGCACGCAGACTCGCCGAACACGGAGTCCGCTTCGTCGAGCTGATCGATGTCGGCTCGTCGGGCAACTGGGACGCGCACGGCGACATGCTCACGCACGCCCCGCTCGCAAAGAACATCGACCAGCCGATCGCCGGCCTGCTGCGCGACTTGAAACAGCGCGGCATGCTGGAAGACACGCTCGTGGTTTGGACAACCGAGTTCGGCCGCACGCCGTTCAACGCCGCCGCCGGAGCCGCCGGCCGCGAGCATCATCACTGGGTCTTCTCGTCTTGGCTGGCCGGTGCGGGCGTCAAGCCCGGCATCACCTACGGCGAATCCGACGACTATGGCATCAACGTCGCGAAGGACCCCGTCCACGTCCACGACTTCCACGCGACGATCCTGCACCTGATGGGTCTCGACCACGAACGCCTCACCTACCGCCACACCGGCCGCGACTACCGCCTGACCGACGTGCATGGCCGCGTCGTCCGCGAGGTGCTGGCCTGACTGAACGCCGACGTGATCCTCGTCGCCACGCCGCTCAGCAACGACCAGCGGACTCACCCCCCGCGCGAGATGTTCCCGAAGTACCTCGACACCCTGAAGTCGCTGGTGGGCGTCGAGGGAACGGCTGCAAACGGCATCGCCCTCGCCGACCTCACGTCACTCTGGACCGAGATGCGGAACTCATTCTCGGGGTGGCCCGGCTGGC
>JAYTGQ010000506.1:0-1725 GCA_043733345.1 Schlesneria sp. | reverse complement strand
GCGGGAGGTTGGTCACGTAGAGCGGCAGCGGGTTCGAGGTCTGATCTCCCAGCGTGACGGGAACAAATGTCGAGCCGAGCCGCGTCTCAGCGGGCAGCTTGACGATGGCCTTCGGTTCGGCAGGGAGCAGCGCCCCGCTCAGTTCGAGCGGCGTGTCGATTCCCGGCGCGACGGCCTTCGGAAACGAGCCGGTCACAAACGGGCGCGAGTTCGCCTCGATGCAGTACTCCCAGTAGACGTTCCCCTGATAGCGAACGTCGCGCATTTCGAGCAGGTATTCGCCCGCCTGCTCGAAGCGATGGACGAGGAGCGGGTCGGCGAACAGCTCGTTGTCGGCCATCGCGAGGACGGCTCCCTTCGTGTCGCGCAGCGTGAGAATCGGGTCGGCGTGAGCTTGCAGGTCATGAATCTTGTCCTGCAACCGCTGGCAGCGCACCTGAAAGACAATCGTCTGTCCCGCCTCGGCGTTGAACTTCCAGTAATCGAAGTCCTCGACCTTCTCGATCGCGCCGCACAGAGTGGCCGGAAGCGTGACGGCCTGTGCCTTGTCGGCCGTGTTGTTGTCGGCGACTTCGACGACGACGGGGTCTCGCACGACAACGAGTTGCCCGAGGGTGCTCGCGCCGTTCGGGGTCGCAATCCGAAATTCACGCACTCCAGGCAGCGCCTCGGCCGTCGCTGTGAACTTGAGCTTCAACTTGAGCAGATCCTTCGGCTTCTCGCCCGGTTTGGGAGGCGGTGTTCCCTCCTTCGGCATCTCGGGCGGAACGACCTCGGCCGTGACACCCGTCCCGCTGATGAAGACTTGATACGCGCCGAGCATCGTGTACCGAGACTGCACCTCGCACTCGGATGTCGTCCCGACCTGAACGGCCACCGGCTTGAGACTCATCAACATCGGATAAGAGGTCTGCGCCGAAGCCCTCGACGCCACGCACAGCATCAGCCCACACACACCAACCCGCAGCGTGAGCAAGGACGAGTGGCAGAACGCGCGGAAGGACATCAACAGCGGCGCGAGCCATGTCGAACGCAGAGACATGAGCCAAGTGATTGGCATTCCCCGCAAGCGTTCACCGTGGTTGTTGTCGCTCACTCTCTCGTCCTTGCTCACGCGGCGGGTTGGTGTGGCACAGGTCACTCGTCCTGAAACGGCATCACAGCCACTCATCAAGGTAGGCACAAATCGTTGCATGGAGTGAGTCCTCAAAGCGGGGAAGGACAAAGGCGGGAACCAACGCCCAAGATGGTACACACCGTCCCGCCCCGCATGGAACCGCGTTGACTGATCGGATCGGACACGAGCTGCCGTCACGAACTCCTGCCAATCTCGCCCTGACTCTTCCGTGAGAACGGTGAGCAAATGCCTTCTCACATGGCCGCACCTCAAAACTCCGGATATGAAATCTCCCCCCACCGGATATGCCTCATTCAAATCTAAAGTAGCCATCATCACGCGGAGTGATGATGGCTACGATATCGTCGGCACAAGCGACGGTGTGCGTGTTGTCGGCGGGTGACTCAACCGTCCGCGCCGCCCGATCGATCAGTCTTGCGAACCGAAGGCGAGCCAGGCGGGGCGCAGTCGGTCATTCGGCGGAGGCCGATCCAGAGGGGTTGGGGGCCGGGTGGGGCTTCGGTGGCGCGGTTGTTGTCGCCGCCGAGTGGGGTCAGCAGTTGTAGGAAGTCCGACAGCACCGGCGGCTGCTTCGGGAGCGGCTTCTT
>JAYTGQ010000505.1:0-13209 GCA_043733345.1 Schlesneria sp. | reverse complement strand
TCCCGATGTGCATCTCGTAGATGACCAGTTCGTTACGCGGCGGCATCTGAAAATTGTCATCGCCCCAATCGAAGTTCGGATCGGCAATGATGGCGTTGCCCACGGAGTTGGAGACCTCGCGTGCGTAGGGATCAATCTTCAGCAGCGTCTGTTCGCCGTTGCGGATCTGAAAGCGGTATTCGTCACGGATTTTGGCCCTCTCAATGCACGCAAACCAGCAGCCGTTTTCTTCCGCTTCCATCACATCCACGTCGGCGTTCCAATCATTGAAGTTCCCCACGACCGACACGCGATCCGCATGCGGTGCCCAGACTCGAAAGGCGACTCCTTGTTCTTGGATCAAGGCCCCCATTCCCGGTGGATGAAACTTTGTTTGATCGGCTGTCGGCATGAGGTGGCTTCCTGAAAGGTGTTGATGGCTGTGTCGCTGTGGTGGTGTCATGTATTCGGTCGCGGGAATCGACTTTTTCCCGACAGCGCGATTCAAAGTTGAGCGAGTCGTGTGCTGTCAGGCCACGGGCTTCTGGACGTGGCCACGAACCCGCAGCCTGACGACATGCGGCTCGCCAGTATCTCAACTTTGGCGGAGTGGCATTTAATCGACGACACGACATCTGCGTTCCTCGAACAGGTTCGGTATGATGCCTCGGCGTGATCAACAGCAAGTTTAGACATTTTGCTAGGAACCAGTCTGCGGGACGACTGGATTCCGCCAAAGCAAGCCCCGAGGAGACACAATGTCACTGGTTTTGGTCGTAGACGATGACCGCAGCATCTGTCACATGGTGAGTCGATCACTGGAGGGGATCAATCTTCGCGTGGAGGCGGCGGCGACGGCGGAAGACGGGCTGGCATTGGTCTCGAAAAGCCGTCCGGATGTGGTGTTGCTCGACATCATGCTGCCCGGCCGATCGGGGTTGGATGTCTTGCGCGACATTCAGGTGATCGACCGTCGTCTGCCGGTGATTTTCATCACCGCCGACAGCGGAAGTGGCACGGCCATTGAAGCCATGCAGTTGGGGGCCTACGACTACGTTTCCAAGCCGCTCGACCTGCCGCAGTTGAACCGGCTCGTGCAAGCCGCCGTGGATTCACGCCGATTGATGAGTGTCCCCGTGGCACTGGCCGCCGACCAGATCACCGAACAGCCCGGCAGAGTATTCATCGGTCGCAGTCCGGCAATGTTGGATGTCTTCAAGGCGATCGGCCGCGTGGCGGCGCAGGACGTTCCGATTCTGATCCGTGGCGAAAGCGGAACGGGCAAGGAACTGGTGGCCCAAGCGCTGTATCAGCACAGCCATCGCCGCGAACAACCCTTCATGGCAATCAACTGTGCGGCCCTCCCCGACACCCTGTTGGAGAGTGAACTGTTCGGTCACGAAAAAGGTTCGTTCACGGGCGCGGACCGTCGCCGGATCGGAAAGTTTGAACAATGCCACGGTGGGACAATTTTCTTGGACGAAGTTGGTGACATGGCTCCGCTGGTTCAGGGCAAAGTGCTGCGATTGCTTCAAGACCAGCGGTTTGAACGAGTCGGCGGCAATGAGACGATCAGCACCGATGTCCGCGTGATCACAGCCACCAATCGTCCCTTGGAAGAAATGGTGGAAGCGAAAACTTTCCGTGCCGACCTGTTGTACCGGCTCAATGGGATGACAATCTCCATTCCTCCTCTGCGAGAACGTTGCGAAGATATTCCGCTGTTGCTCAAGCATTTCATGGCGCAGTCACTGCACACTCTGAGCAAACGGCACATTGAGGGGATGTCTCCTCAATGCCTCGAACTTCTGACAAATTACGGTTGGCCGGGGAATGTCCGAGAGATGAACAGTGTCGTTCAACAAGCCGTCTTGAACGCCATCGGGCCGATCATTATTCCCGAATTCTTGCCGCGTGAGGTAACGAAGGGCCGATCAGCAGGCAGCCGTCCACATCTGACTTCGGAAGTAGAACTACTAGCGACGGACAAGTCTCAATTGATTGCCGATACCGAGTGTCCACCCTTGGCGAGTCTCGGCGCATATATCGAAGAGGAACTCCGGTCGAGATCGTCAAATCTCTACTCTGCCGTCGTCGATCGCGTGGAACGCTATCTGTTTACGCGCGTCCTTCAGGAAACCAATGGCAATCAAAGCCAAGCCGCAGAAATCTTGGGCGTCACCAGGGGCAAAATTCGGGACCGAATTGCCACTTTCAACATCTCGATGGAACGCAAAGTGCAAATCGATGGCACGGTCGAAGGTCAGTAACACCGCGTTGATTTTGCACTCCGGAAGCGCCCCCCATCAAAAAGTGATAGAGTATGGACTCGCAACTTGCTCACACTGTTCCGGTCATCAACACCGAAGTGGCTTTGCGGCGGTTGGGGGGCGACACAACATTGTTCGCCACACTTGCCGGTTTCTTCCTGCAAGATGCCCCCGCACTCATGCAACAACTTCACGACGCCTATCGCATGGGTACAGTCGAGTTGGTTTTTCAGAGTGCTCACAGCCTGAAAGGACTCGCCGCTACGTTTGAAGCTCTTCCATTCGTGGAGCTTGCGGCTGAGGTCGAGTCCCTAGCTCGGGCAGGAGACTTAGTGGCGAGTGATGGCTTGATCCCCTCACTCGATTATGAATTCAGCCGCCTGGTGACGGACCTCCAAAATCCGGCAGCGTGAATCCTCGGCTTTTTTGAGCGGGAGTCCCCCCGTTTATCCCGCAACGCCAACGGCGTGGGAGGGGGCGCGAGCAAACCGTGGATGGCACGCACGCCGTTGGTGTTGCGGCTAAACCTCACGCGGCTGAAATGGCCACGGCACACCACCCGAAGCGTGAGCGAGGGAGTGTCTACGCAAACAAAGAAGTTAGAAACGCAGAGGGCGCTGAGATTCGGAACTCATGAACACGGTGTTCCTTCCTTATCTCTGCGATCTTCGCGTCCTCTGCGTTTCTAATTTGTCCCTCACTCACGCTTCTGGTTAGTGCCGTCAGAACTGTCGTCGCAGATCGCTCCGCTAACTCGAACGGTTCCGGGTGTGGTGATTCCCACTCGCGTGCGACCTTTGGTTTACAGGCGTTCAGGCTGAGAGGAAATCGCTCAACCAAGGGGTGATGAGTGCCATTGCGAGCAATTTCAACCTCACAGCAAAATTGGGTTTGTTCAGCGAACCAGTGACCGATTAGCCAAATTCGCTGCTGCAAATCCGTTGAACCGCCTAGGAAACGCGAACATCGCGGCACAGGAACGAAGGGAACTCTGCCCTCGCCGTCACGTTTCGGCGCGGCAGATGCTTACCGAGAGAGTGTTGTTTTAAGCACGGTGAATGCAGACGCTTCACTTCCACGTTTGGCCAGTTCACTCCCAATGGGAGCATTAGGTTTGGCTCGTAAATGACGCCTGCCGAAAATTTGAAACTGCTGCCGCGATCTGATTGAGAGCCGTCTGCATCACCGGGTAAACAACTTAAGTTCGCGAGGCATCACCGGCGCAAGTCGGTGATGCCTCGCGAATATGTTCTGTCGCGAAATCAGGAGGACATTGAGATGACGAAGTTTTTGGCATTGATCGCTGTTGCAGCACTGATGGTCTCGGCCTCTGATCCGGCGTTTGCCGGTCGTCGCCACAGGAATTGTGGGCATCAGGGTCATCATCACCGCGCCCAGTCTTGGTCCGGTCAGCAGCAGTATGGGAACGGGCAAGGTTACTTCTCAAACAACTCCGGCTACCAAAACAGTAGCTCCTGCTGCCAAGGTGGCCAGAGTGCTGGCTACAGCACACAAGGTGGCGGCTACAACACACAGGGTCAAACGGGTGTGTTCAATGGCGGTCAAAACGCCCCGGCTCCTGTCACGACCGGATATCCGCCGAGTGAATCCTCACTCGACACGAACATCAACTCTACGACGCGCACGAATGGCGCTGACGTGAACATCAATTCATCGACGCGCGGAAACGTCACGCCCTCAGGAGCCGCAGCGCGACAGAATGTTGATGTCCAAACCGCAGAGCCTCGGCAGAATCCGTAAATTGGGGTAGAGCATCGCAGATCGTCCATAAATGAACGCCGCGATTGAGTCAGATATCTTTAATCAGGAATGAATCATGAATTGGGATCAAATTGCTGGGAACTGGAAGCAGTTTCAAGGGAACGTGAAAGAGAAGTGGGGCAAGTTGACCGACGATGACTTGACTGTCATTGCCGGAAAACGCGATCAACTCACCGGTCTACTTCAACAGAAGTATGGATATGCCAAGGAGAAGGCTGAGCAGGAACTCGATGAGTTCATGAAGGCCGTGAAATAGAAGCTGAGACTTATCCCGCCGCTGTTCAACGGCGGGGCAATATCCGGTTTGAACCGGGGATAGCCTGATAGAGCATGGCCGATGCACACCAACCCGCAGCGTAAGCAAGGTGTGCGTCATGTCCTCGCTTACGTTGCGAGTCGGTGCCAGCGTTGACCGCGAGCCGTCAAAGATAATTGAGGAGATTAAATCATGAAGAAATCATTTGCAGGGTTGGTTGGTACGGCGTTGATCGGCATTTGCGGTTGCAACCAAGGGACTCCGGGAGGCCCCGGTGTACAGCAGCAGCCCGTGAGCCAGCCCGCCATCAAGCAGACCGTCAACAAGCCCATCATTGGCGAATCGAAAGAGACGTTCACATTGAGCGTTCCTCTGCTGTCAACCTCGCTCAAACAGGGCGAGACGAAATCGGTTGATGTCTCTATCAATCGCGGCACCAACTTTGATGCCGATGTCATGCTGATCTTCTCGGAACTGCCGACGGGGATCACGGTGAATCCCGCGCGCCCCGCCATCAAGCACGGTGACGCGAAGGTGAGCATCACCGTCGCGGCCGCGGAAGATGCCGCTCTCGGAGACTTCGTTGTGAAAGTGACCGGGCAGCCGAGCAAGGGTGCTGTGGACGCCGTCAACGACCTCAAGCTGACCGTCAGCGAGAAGTAGGTCGCAACCGACTTGGGTTGGGGCCTGTCGCCAGCAAACGAAAAAACTCACTGGTCGATAGTCTCGCGCTTGGTCCATCGACCAGAAGTTTCACCGGACCCGCTTCGGATTCGGTGATTGAGCAGTTTCAATTTGTCGTTCTGCGCCGACATCGAGTTAACGCTTGGACCACTTTGGGGGAAGGACACGAATCATGCGAATCAAACCTGCATTTCAGAACGCGACTCAGCAAACTGATCGTGATGGCAACATGAAATGGGGACTGATTGCCGTGCTGCTGGGTCTCCCGCTGCCGATCATTCTGTTGGCAACACTCTTCATGGGCGGTTGCAATTAGGTTGAGTGGGCATTTATTCGCTCCCGAGCGAGTTCATGCTCTTTTGCGGCTGAGGATGGTTCATTTATCGGGACTCGGCTTGGTGTTTGCGTCCGCGTTAATACTAACCTAAAGGGTGAGTGAGGGAGTGCTGCCTAACCGGCAACGATCCTCGCTCACGCTTCGGGTTAGTGTGCGTGCCAAACATAAACCTGAGTCTCAATAACCGCGTGGGCATCACCCCGCGCGTCCCGTGCGTGGATATCCGCTCACGCCCGAGGCAATGTCCCACGCGGTTCAATGAATGTGAAAGGATCACTCTCATGATTCAGTTGGCAATTCGAGTTGTCAGACAACGCTGGGCCGTGGCAGGCACAGCACTGGGTACGGTCACGCTTCTCGCGGGTCTCGCTCTTGCGCAAGACACACCTAAAGTTGAAAAGGCTCCCCCGAAGAAGCCTTCCAGCTATGCGCCTGTCAACACGCAGGAAGACTTCAAAGCGGTCGTGGACCGCATGCAAACAGAAAAGCCTGCCATCCAGCAACGCCAGATGAGCCTGCTCAAGGAACGCTATGACTTGGGAAACCAACCGACCGACGGTGCGGTCATGGCGCGTGGCAAAGCCGTTCAGGGAGGCGTGCGCGCACGGTTGCCCGAGGGTTTGACTTGGGCCAAGCTCAGTGCGATGTCCGCCAGTGAGATTCAAAAGCAGAATCTCTTTCCGGCTGGCTTTCTGCCTCTTCCTCATCCCAACCACCCCGAAGGAGGGATGCTGTTTCCCAAGTTCCAGATTGATGAGGTGATGAAACAGGAGGCGCGCGATCTGACTCGGTTCGACTTGGATTACGATCTGCCCGTTCACTTCCTGCCCGAGTTTCCGCCGCCGCTCTTCCTGACGACGCGACCCGATCTTGGAGATGTGACCAAGGGCAAATTGATCACGATCGACAATGTGTTCGAGATGTTCAATGGCATTTTGAACCCGAAGCAACTCGAAGGCGTGCGGCTGCTGGTGACGCCTTTCCCGCAGCAGCAGTTCAACCATACCGACGACCGACGTTCCCTCAAGGCGAGTCGTGGCGTCACCTGTTTTGACTGTCATGCGAACGGACACACGAACGCGGCGACGCATTTGGCGGGAGATGTTCGGCCGCAGGAGTTGCGACACCGGATCGACACCCCCAGTCTGCGCGGCGTCAACATTCAGCGTCTGTTTGGTTCACAGCGCGCCTTGAAATCGGTGGAAGATTTCACCGAGTTCGAGCAACGCGCCGCTTACTTCGACGGAGATCCGGTCATCGCCACCAAGAAGGGGGTGAATCCCTTGGAGCGAGGCAGCCAAGTTCACTTCATGGCCGAGTTTCAGGCACTGCTCGACTTCCCGCCCGCTCCGAAGCTCGACCTCTTTGGAAAATTGGCGGCCAGTCAGGGGACTGAATCGGAGAGACGCGGGCAGGAGTTGTTCTTCGGCAAGGCCAAATGTGCGGTCTGTCATCCGGGGCCGTATTACACGGACAACCTGATGCACAATCTGCACGTCGAACGGTTCTTCAAGCCGCAGACGATCAATGGCCGTCTCGCGAACATGGACGGCCCGATCAAGACGTTCCCATTGCGAGGAATCAAGGATTCCCCGCCCTATCTGCACGACGGGCGACTGCTGACGCTCGACGATACGGTGGAGTTCTTCAACTTGGTTCTGGAACTCAAGCTGACCGCTGAAGAGAAGCAAGACTTGGTCGCGTTCTTGAGAGTGCTGTGATGTGACTGCTCGCAGCCGCCGACACCAACCCGAAGCGTGAGCGAGGGACGAATTTGAAACGCAGAGAGCGCGGAGATCGCAGAGGATGGAAGAGGGCAATGTCCCCCTGAACGTTCCCTCTCCGCGTCCTCTGCGTTTCTCACGTCTTTGCTTGCGCAGGAGCTTCCTCGCTTACGCTTCGGGTTAGTGTGGTGGGGCGACTGGCTTTGCTAGCAGCTCACCCAGCAGCTTCGTGAGGTCAGTTAAGTCCACCGGCTTGACCATGTGGCCGTCGAACCCCGCCTCGCGGGATTTGCGGCGGTCATCATGCTGACCCCAGCCGGTCAGGGCGACTAGCACCATGCCCTTGCCCCACGGCTGCTCACGGATTTTGCGGGCCGCCTCGTAGCCGTTCAACTTCGGCAGGCCGATGTCGAGCAGCACCACGTCGGGTTGAAAAGTCTCAGCGGATTGCACCGCTTCCAGGCCATCGAAGGCAGTGTCAGTCTCGTTGCCGGTCAGATTCAACAGCATGGCGAGCGTGGTGGCCGAATCCCGATTGTCATCGACCACGAGGATGCGCCGCCGAGTGGCGGGTGGTGAGTGCTGAGGGGCGGGAGAGGCATTTTCGGACTCATCACTTGCCACGCGCCATTCGCCACTTTCGACGGGCAGGATTACGACGAACTCACTGCCCCGGCCCGGCCCTTCGCTCTTCGCACTGACAGAGCCACCGTGCATCGCGACCAACCGTTCGACAAGCGTCAGGCCGATGCCGAGTCCTCCCTGCGAGCGCTCCAGCGACGTATCGAGCTGTGTGAACATCTCAAAGATTCTGGGCAGCATGTCGGGCGGGATGCCCATGCCGGTGTCGCGGACGCGGATGACGGCAGAAGGAGTCAGGGGACAGGGGTCAGGAATCATAGAAGAAGCACCGTCCTGACTGTCTGCTAACTTCTGACTACTGATTCCTGATTCCTGTCCCCTGTCGTCTTCGACTTCCACCGTCAGCGTGATCCGGCCCCCCGGCTCACTGTACTTGGAGGCATTGTTGAGCAGATTGCTGAACACCTGCGCCAGCCGCACCGGATCGGCGTTCAAATACACGGGCTGCGGTGGCAAACTGACCGTCAGTTGGTGTTGGCCGGATTCGATTGCGGGGCGGCTCGACTCGACGGCCTGATGAATGATCGAAGCCAGTTCGACACGCTCCCGACGGAGGTCGATCTTGCCCCGACTGATGCGGCTCACGTCGAGCAGGTCATCCACCAGGCGAACCATGTGGCGGATTTGACGTTCCATCATCTCGGCCGCCGATTGGACGGCCTGCTCGTTGCCCTTCGAGAGTTGCACGATCCGTAAGGCATTGCGGATCGGGGCGAGGGGGTTGCGAAGTTCGTGGGCCAGCATCGCTAGGAACTCGTCCTTACGATGGGCGGACTCGGACAAGTCGGCGGCCAACTGCCGCAATTGCTCTTCCGCGCGTCGCTGTTCGCTGATGTCGGTGTTCGTGCCGAACCAGCGTATCACGCGATCCTGCAAGTCCTTCACCGGTACAACCCGTGTGAGGAAGGGGCGGAGCACTCCATCCGCACCCCGCAGCGGGAACACCATGTCGAAGAGCGTCCCCGTGGCAATGGCCACCCTCCACTTCTCGAGCACGCTCGGCAACACGCGCCGGTCATGCACCTCTTGCCAGCCCCAGCCCTGCATCTGCTCCAGTGTCGTGCCGGTGTAGTCGTACCAGCGCTGGTTGTACCAGAAGATGTGTCCGTCGGGATTCGCCATCCACGCCAACTGCGGGATCGATTCGGCCAAGGTTCCGAACTGTCGCTCGCGCTCCCGCAACTCTTCTTCAGCCTGACTCTGCAACGTGATGTCGCGCACGTAAGCGGTGAAGATCGGCGGGCCATCCACGGGAATGCGAGTCACGGTCAGCTCGATCGGAAACTCCCTGCCGTCGGCTTTCAGGGCCGAGAGTTCGAGCCGCTGATTGAGAACCGGTCCCTCGCCCGTGGCGAGGTAATGGGCCAGTCCTTTCCGATGATGCTCGCGGTACGCCGGCGGGATGATCACCGCCGCCAGTTCCCGACCCAGCACGTCCTGCCGTCGATGGCCGAAGGTTTGTTCGGCGGCGGGATTGAACTCAATGATCGTCCCTTCGTGATCGATGCTGATGATGCAATCGAGAGCGGTCTCGAACATTGCCGTCTTGCGGGCCTCGCTTCGGCGCAACGCCTCTTCGATCCGCTTGCGTTCGGTGACATCTCGCGTGAAGCAGCGCGTGTGGATGAACTTGCCGTCCTCGAAATAAACGTTCGAGTTGATGAGCACGTCGCGGATCGAACCGTCTTTGCAGCGGAGCCGTGCCGGGTACTCCTTGAGCGTGTCGCCACGCGTCAGACAGGCGTGGATGTCTTCGATCACGGGCAGATCGACATGAAACTCGGCGATGTGGTGACCGACGTATTCTTCGCGGCTGTATCCGAGCAGATCCAACTCGGTCTGGTTGGCCCGCAGGATGATTCCGTCCGGCCCGACCCAGTGCAGACCGATGCTGGCGTTGGCGAAGAAATCGTCGAGGTCACGTTCGCTGCGGTGGAGGGCGTTTTCCGCCTTGCAATGTTCGGTGATGTCTCGAAACACCAACACGCAGCCGATGACTTGGCCATCTCCGGACCGGAGCGGGGCCGCACTGTCATCAATCCCCCGCTCTGTTCCGTCTTTGGCGATGAGGACAGTGTGGTTCGCCAGCCCGACGATGACTCCTTCCCGGAGCGCCTTGGTCGCCGGGTTCTCGACCGGCTTGCGGGTCGTCTCATTCACGATGTGAAAGACGGACTCAAGAGGTTGTCCGGCCGCTTCGTTCTGATTCCAGCCCGTCAGCGATTCGGCCACGCCGTTCAAGAAGGCCACTCGACCCTGCGTGTCCGTGGTGATCACGGCATCGCCGATGCTGGCCAGCGTGACCTGCAACCGCTCCGATTGCCGGGCCAGCGATTCTTCGGCGCGTCGTCGGTCGGTGATGTCGCGCAGGCTCCACACGCGGCCCACATTCCGCTCTTCGACAAATTGAGTCCGCGAGAATCGCTCGAACACCCTGCGGTCGGCGAGTTCGAGCAGGTCATAACTCTCGGGTGGCGAGGTCGTGTAAATGTCCTCGATCCGAATGAGGAACTGTTGGGGATCGTTGAAATTTCGGCTGATGATCTCCGCAATTTGTGGGTGGTCCCCGAGGTCCATGATTTCGCGGGGCAACTGCCACATCTGAACGAACTTGTCGTTGAAGCCCGTCACCCGTCCGTCGCCGTCCGTCGCCAGAATGCCGTCGGTCGTGGACTCCAGCGTGGCGCGCATCATGGCCAGAGAGCGGGCCAACTCCTGCGCCTTCCGTTCCAGCGCTTCCTTCGCCCGAACAAGCTCCTCCTCGGCACGCTGTCGTGCGAGAAGAATACTCTGAGCGTTCTGCAGGGCGACGGAGCGCAGCAGCCGTTCCTCGTCGTCATTCGGACTCATCAACCGCCTCCGAGAATGTCCGCCGCCAGCGCCGTCCCCAACACGCGCGCCCGGATCTTTGCAAACGCCGAGTCACGACTGGTCGAGGCAAGAGGTCTGGGGATGCTGCCGGTTGGCTCGGTGGGAATTGTCATGCGCGAGCCCGCTTTTGTTTTTTCGCGCTGCTGGAAAGTCGTCGTGTCACGCTTCGCAACTCGTCTTTGTTCCCGTTCACGAAGGGACGGCCCATCCTAACAGCCTGTTGAATAACGTAGGGCACGCCTCTGGCTTGCCCGTTTTCTAACTGCAAAACGGGCAAGCGGGACGCTCACCCTACGTTATTCAACAGTCGGCTAACATTCAACAGGCAGAAGCGAATGTCATTGGCTGCGAAAATCAACTCGACAAACCCCGTGTTTATGAAATCATGCGGCATCGAATGACCCAGCGCAGCTCAGCCGCAACCGAAAGGAACCGGACGCAGGTAGACAAAAAGAGGGTGGGCAAAAAGAGGAAAGCCAGATCGGGGATATTCCTGCCCCTCTTTTTGTCGATCATTGTTTTGTCAACCTCTTCGGATGGCCGTTCGTGGTTGAAGCGGGATGGTGACGAGGGTCTGCGAACTCGGGCAGCACTCGTTGTCATGGCGGAAATCTGCGCGCCCGGCGAAGAAACGAAACATGAGTAGTACGGGCAAATCGCCGAGGTGTTGATGGCTGGACGACTCGTCATTCATGAGCTGCCTGACAGTCTGGAACCGATCACTCCAGTCGCCGCCCGTGCTTCCGAATGAGAGAAATCAACTCAGTCACCGTGATGACGAACTCGGCTTTGGTGTCATGCTGGGGATCGGTCTCTGGAACATGCCTGTTTTTGCAAGATTCAAATATCAGCTTCACTTCCGTATCCGATTGCGGAGTCAACATGATCGTGCGCCACGAATCCTCCGACTCCATCCCGACCGCCTCGGAATAGGTGTGCTGAAGAATCAGCTCACCGCTGATTGCCAGCGTTCTCGCTGAATCATCCATTTGGTCATCTCCGAGAATCGAACACAAAACGATCATCAATCCCGACTGCACCCAGTTTCGAGCCGGGCGGCACCAAGGGTGACACAGGGATCAGCCGTGCGAGGTAGAACCGCCCGACATCATCTTCATCTTCATGACGATGGTCACTGGTCGGATTACGACTTCGTCCGTTGCCCTGCCACAGCCGTGACATTGCCTTCCACTCCGGTCGTCACCTTGACCGAGTCGCCCTTCATCAGTTCATTCAGCTCGGCGGCCTTGCCGTCCAAGGTAATGATGGCAGCGGGCGACACCATGAATGTCTGCTGATTGCCTCCCTTCCCATCGGACATCACCAGCTTTCCTTCAGCCGTCGAAATGACCTTCCCTTCCACCGTCTTGGCCTCGCGATCGGGTTCGATCCAATGGATTGGTTGCGGAACCGCAGCCGTCTCGAAATCGTTGACCACCGCCCCTGTCACTCGCATTCCCAAGACAACGACGATCAGACTCTGTTTGAACATGGTTTTTCCTCTGACAAAAAAAGTTGAAGCAAGGGTGCGACACGTTTACCCGACAACGGCTCCATTCAAGGCGTCGTGGCGGGCGGGTTGTCGCCAGTTTTCTTGATTTCCTTTTCGGTGGTGATCGTCGTCGTTCCACCTGGCGTTTGGAATTTCGTTTCCTGCTTGACCGACGACTTCTCGGTACATCCGATCATGCCGATCGAGACCACACTGGTAATCAGGGTTGCTGCAATGACTCGTTTCATTTTCAAGACCTTTCTTTGAGAACCTGCGGCACGGCGTATCCGGCTTCCACAAGAAGCCGACCTTGGGCCGCAATCGACACATTTCAGTTGATCTATATCTCACGCGGCACAAAGTAAGAGGTTTCTGAGGTTCTTCCAAAGCGGGCTTACGCCCAAGAACCGGGGGGCTTACGCCGCCCCGCTCAGATGTCGCATCACTGATCGCGCGGGGTATAACTTTGCTGGGGAGACAGCGCCTCTTCGAGCTTCGCGACATTCGGAACCTCGACACCCAAAGCCGTCGCCAAAGCGACCTGATGATCCTGTTCCTGGACCAAGATGCCTCGAATCTGTTCGGCAACGGCGTACTCGCCCAAAGCTTCACACTGACGGACTCGCTGCCGATAGCGGGCGATCGTCTCGTTCTCGTTGTCCAGATCGAACCGCAGCATGTCCTCGGCCTTGGTCGAGGTCTTGACGGGCTTGACCACCGCTAGTGGCATCCCGCCCAGATAGTCAATTTGGCCCGCGATAATGAGGGCATGGGCCAGTTCCTCCGCCGCATGCACTTCTAACTCCGCCGCAATGTTCATGTATTGCGCTCCCTTGATGACCTGCGAATAGATCACATAGGAAATAATCGCCTGATACTCGCCCGCGAGGTCTTCGTTGAGCAGAGCCACCAAGTCCTCCCGCGTGACGGTCTCGTTATTGTGGCGCAGATGCGTCGTTTCAATCATGGTGATCTCCTGTAAGACGATGGGCCTGACTCTGGCGAAGGTTTTGAAATCGTTTGCCTTGGATTTCGTCGAGTACTTCTCACAAGAGGGACGGCCTACTCATCATGGGCCAAGTGTCAGTAACCCGAGGTCAGTTGCGGCAGGGGCGATGTTGTGAGTGTCAGTAACCCGAGGTCGGGCGAGTGCCAGTAACCCGAGGTCAGTA
>JAYTGQ010000504.1:0-1728 GCA_043733345.1 Schlesneria sp. | reverse complement strand
GTCGAATCGCGAAACCGCTTTCCATGTCGCTCGACGCGCGGGGCGTTGCCCACGCGGTTAAACGATGGTGCGTCATTCAGCCGGGGCTGTCTACAATCGGCAACCGGTGGCGAGAGCTGGTTCTCCACCAACTCGCGCGACAGCCTCGGCTCATTCAAATCGATACGCAAGGGAATTCAGAACGATGTTTGGCAGCAGGCCATTTCCAGCGCAAGGTTCACTGAATGCGAGAGCTTTGCCGTTCGGGCTGCGGCGCGCCAGAAAGTCGCGTCGCGCGGGAATGACGCTGATTGAAATGCTGCTGGCGTTGTCCGTGTTGGGGATTCTCGCGGCGCTCGCGTGGCCGAGTGTTTTGCGGATTCACAACGAACAGAAGATTGTGGACTCGGCGGAGAAGGTGCGTGCCCTCGTGGCGGTCGCTCGGGTCAACGCCATTGAAAGCGGGCTGGTCTACCAGTTTCGTCACGAGATCGCGGGGACGCACTTTCTGGTCGTGCCGTTCGAGCGCGAGTTTGAAGCGGTCGATGCGCGAACTCAGGGTGCCGGAGCGGCCGAAGGTTTGGGGCGATTCAGCAAGGCCAGTCATGAGCTTCCTAAGGGCGTGAAATTCGGCAACTCGAAAATTGCGGCGGCGGGTGCGACAGCCAGTTCCTCCACGACCACCGGCGGGAGTCAGCAGTTGGCTTCGGACGTGTTGAGCGGACTGCCTCAGGCTGACAAGTTGTCGGGACTGTCATGGTCGGGACCGATCCTCTTTCAGCCGGATGGGTCTGCGACTGATGCGGAGTTCACCGTCGTTGATGAGCGCGGCCAACAAGTCACGTTGAACGTGCGCGGACTCACGGGAGCCGTCGCAATGGGCCGACTCCAACGGGAGGATCGTCCATGAGAGACGCGTCTCGAAGCAGCACGAAGTCCGGCTTTTCCGTAAGCCGGACTTCACTGCGGGGTCTGTTTCGCTCAAAGAGAAGTTCGGCTAACACAGCCATACCTCGCGCGGTCAGTGATGAGACCTCTGAGCGGGGCGGCGTCAGCCCCCCGGTTCTTCCAAGGCGGGCTTACGCCCAAGAGCCAGGGGGCTTACGCCGCCCCGCTCAGAAGCCTCTCACTTTGTGTCGCGTGAGGTATGAGCCGGACTTCGGACGTGCCGCTCCACGAAGGGACTCGCGGCGCGGGCTGACTCTGTTGGAGATCATTCTCGCGCTGACCATCTTCTTCGGCGCGATGGCCGCGTTGTCGCAACTGGCCTGGAGCGGCAGCCGAGCCGCAATTCAAGCGCGACTCAAGACGCAGGCGATCGTGCGGTGTGAGGCCAAGCTGGCCGAGGTTCTCGCGGGGATCGAGGCGTTGGGGCCGAAGTTCAACGTGGCGTTCCCTGACGATGCGAAGTGGACGTACAGCGTCAGCATCGGCGACAGTCCGTTCCCCGACTTGTTGCAAGTGCAGGTGACGGTCGGTCACACGGGCAACAACAGTTTGGCCAACGTGCAGTTTTCACTGAACCGCTGGATGCGCGACCCCAGCATCTTCCTGGATGCCGCCGAAAAGCAACAAGCGGAGGCGGACGCGGCAGCGCAGAGTCAGGGAGCGACACAATGAATGGACATCGCGCTGGCTCGCACCGTCGTTTCGCAACGGCGCGTCCTGCTGGCTTTCTGAGCGGGGTGGCGTCAGCCCCCTGGCTCTTGGGCGTTAGCCCGTTTTCAAAGAGCCAGGGGGCTGACGCCA
>JAYTGQ010000503.1:0-5132 GCA_043733345.1 Schlesneria sp. | reverse complement strand
TTACGCCGCTTTTTCTCGATGGGTGCTGCGCTCGCGTGCGTGACGAGCCTGGCCAGCTTGACCCGGCGGCTAGCGCCGTGCCGCTCACTCAGGCATCCAACACAAATGGCGGAGAGCCAAAACTTGTTTCGGAGCTTGTTTCGGAGCGGGGGACGTGAGTCCCCCGAGTTCGCGTGGTTTGCAATTCTGGTCTCATTCAGGGGACTCACGTCCCCCGCTCCGAAGAACCTGTGCTACTGACGTTGCTGGGCAATCCAAGTCCGGGGTCAATTTGCGGGCCAAACACGTCGAGCGCCTTCCAGCACGGTGAGCACTCGGTCAGCGTGGCTCGCTTGCAGCCAGGCCACGAAGTCCTGGAAGACCGGCAACGGGCAGTCCATGTGGTGTCCACCACCCACCCCGTGGAACTGCAGAATGGCCCAAGTGTTTGCGCCCACGGCGTCCGTCACATGTTTTTGTAAATCGTTCAGCGTCCAATCTTCAACGGCCACGCTGGGTAACTGCGTTCGCCGCCAGGACGACATCGGCGGAACGGGCTGGCCACGGGTCAGCCCGCCACCACGGCCGACGGCAAACAGCTCACCCACGATCGATTCATAGCTCTGCAGCGTGGACCCCCAATCGAGTCCCCAGCGGTCGATCCAACCAGCCACTCGTGTTCGACCCCACCCGGACAGCTCGACCGCACGCCGCACCCGACCGCGACTGCCGATGTATGAGTTGGAACACGGATACGCGAAGGTGCGCTCGACACGACCGTCCAGCACGGTCAACCACTCGTTGGCCAGTTCCAGCTCCAGCCTCATCCGATCCAATGAGTAATGGTCGATGGCGTTGCCCGGTCGCACCCATGTCTTGCGCGCGTCGGCCGGATGAAAGATCGTGTGGTTCCCCAGTTCGTGCCCCTCGGCCGCCAGCCGCTGCCATTCGGATTGACGCTGGATGAATGCGGGAGACGAAAGATGCGTATAAAAAGTGCCAGCCAGCCCCGCCTGATTCAAGACGGGCAGTGCATGATCGAGGTGCTCGTGAAGCGCATCGTCGAACGTCAGTGAAACCCAGCCCGACATCACAGTGCGTCAGCCCTTTCCTGGTTTTGTGCAGACGTGGAGGACTTCTCCCTTGAGTTCGTAGCGCGAGACCAAAGCCTGTGGCTGGTCGATCGATCGAAAACAATCGACGACGAACCCGGCCGACTGCAGCCGGTCAATGTAATCGGTCGCAGTGTAGCAACGGTAAATGCCATCGTCTTGAAATGCCGCCAGTCGCTCATCGCGACTCGTGGTCTCGATCGTCCGGGTACCCGGCTCATAAGCGGGAACCTGTAACAGGGCCGTACCCTGTGGATGCAGCACTCGAAAGACCTCGGCCATCGCGAGTCGGTCTTCCTGCAAGCAGTTGACGACGTGGCAACAATAGAGCAAATGCACCGACGCATCCGCGAACGGCAGGTGCAGCAGGTCCAAGAATTGATCGCCCTGCCCGCTAATACTGCCAGAGCGGTATTCCATTTGTCGAGCTGCGGCCCAGCGTCGCAGACGCTTCTGCAATTCTGGTTCAGGTGCGACGTGAACGATCGTTCCACCGGATTGGAACACGGCGGGATTCTGGCGAAAATAGAGTGTGGCGAGGCGGTGCGGGGGCTTGGAACGGCAGATGGGGCAGAGAAAGTTTTGATCGACAGGATATCCCCATGGCAGAAAATACCGCAACCCGCTTTCGCAGACGAGACACTCGTGCCGAAGGCCGTGAAACCTCGCCCGATCCCAAGCTCGACGCAATGCGGGCCGTGCCTGCGGCGGCACCAGCGCCTTGATCCACTTGGCTGTCATGACAGGCATCAACTCCTAAGGCGTATTACTAGCCCGACGCGCGCGTCGAGGGCTGGACGTTCGATTCTTACGAAGCCCTCGCGCGCGTGTCGGGCTAGTTTTGGCGAGGTGAACCGAGCTTTGAATCCGCTCTATACCTCACGCGGCCGAAGGTGAGTCGTTTAACCGCGTGGGCAGCGCCCCGCGCGTGAGCGACGGTTCACGCTCAAAATTCGCGGGGCGCTGCCCACACGGTTATACCTCGCGCTGTTCGAAGTGAGACGTTGGCCCAGTTGAGGTCCAGGTGAGCCGGGCGGCGTCAGCCCAATGGCACTCACTTTGAGCGAATTTCAAATGGACGTTCTGTGCGACGTAGCTGCCGGCTTTGACGATCCTCTGAAGTCTGACGACTTCAGCTACCCCACAAAGTGAGTGCCATTGGCCTGACGCCGCCCCGCTCAGAAGTCTCATCACAGACCGCGCGGAGTATAAGTTGGGCGCTATCAGACCAAGCCACGTTTTTTGCGGAGAAACCATTCCAGGCTCATCACGCTGACGAACGTCATGAGAAACCACCAGTTGTCCCACAGCGTGATGAGTTGAATGCGGGTGAGTTCGTTCAGTTTGGCGGCCTTCAGGCGGTCGATGAGTCCGTCAAGCTCTTCGGGCTTTTGGACGGAGCCGCCCGTGATGGACGCGAGTTGTTTGAGAAACTCGTGGTCGGCACTTGGGTAGTCCAATTCCAAATCGCGGGCATCGACGATGAACCGGGTGAAGGCATCGAAGCCGAGCATCTGTCCGCCCTGTTTGGCGGACGCACGTACCCAATAGTCTCCGGGGGCCTGCGTCTTCACGAACTCGGCCGAGTACTCCCCGTTGGCACTGCGCGGCGTGAGGCTGGTCTCAACGCCATCGGGGCCGGTGACTTTAATCTGAAACTCAGCCTCCTTCAGCGGTGAGCCATCCACGGCACGGGCACCGAACGTCAGCGTCGAGACTCCACCCGGAGCGAGGTTACGCGGCTGAACCTTCACCCAGACCGGTTGGTCGGTGTCCGCTTCCTTGCGAGCCAGCCACAGGATCATCTGCCGCCAGAAACGCTGATGCAGATCGGGTTGCTTGCTGACGGTACACCACAGGTACGTCGTGTCTCCGGCGAATGCGGCGACGCGGGCGCGGCCGACGGTTGTCGCGAACAACAGCGGCACGTTGTCCGCCGTGACGGCCCACGGCTCGAGCAGTTCGTTCTTCGCTTTGAGTTTGCTGGCTCCCGTCAGCGGTGCGAGGTCTTGCCACAGACTGCGGTTTTTGTCGGGTGGTCCCAACAGCATGACGTACTCGCGCTGCCCCTTCTCCGTGGGGAGCATCTTGAGTTTGCCAGAGACCTGCGTCGCGAGGTTCACTTTGCCCGCAGGTCGCGCGTCGGCGGGATCGAGTTCCACCGGGAGAAAGTTGTCGAGCGGCGTGGTCGCGTAACCGCCGACTCCATAATTCTGAAGCCCCCCCGTCATGAGCAGCCCCGCGCCGTCTTCGAGTCGCTCGCCGAGCCGCTTCAACAACTCGGGACCGAACGCTACGGCGGGAACATCGCCAATGATGAAGACGTTGTAGCGGCCCGGTTCAAACCACGTCGGGTCGATCTTCGTCTGCACGGCCAAGCGACCTCGCCGAATCTCTTGAAAGTCGAGTTGAATCTTGTCGGCTCCGTTGACCATGTTGAGCCACTTCTGTTCGGGCCGGGCGGTGTCGAAGTAGGCGACGTTCAGCCCGCCTTGTTTGACTGTGATGATTGTCGCGCGAGTGTTGTTCCCTTTGAGGAGCTCGCCCTCGGCCGCTTCAACCTCGATACCGACCTTCAGTTCGCCTGGCAATTGCGGTGAGAACGACAGCTCGATCGGGATCGTCTCCGAGTCCAGCTTGATCTCGTACTCCTGCACCGTCTTCGTTTGCGAGTTTGGCAGCGCGGGCTTGAGTTCCCCCGATTCGCCCGCCGGTTTGCGACCGCGATCTTCGACGATGACTCGCACGCGCACTTTCTTGCCCGCCGCTCCGACCGCGCGCAGCTTGGCTTTGACCGGCACGCGGTTCTTCTCGAAGACGACTTCGGGGATGACGAGGTCTTCGACGGCGAGGTCCAGGGCCGCGGTTGAGATCGACGACGCGCCGTAGCCGACGGGATAGACCGTGACCTGAGCCTCGGCCAGCTTACGGGCTGCCGAGAACGGATCGGCGTCGAACGGCGGCATCGCGCGGTACGCGCCGTCCGTCAGCAACAACATCCCAAGCGTCCGTCGGTCGCGCACTTCACGGAGTACATCCTCGAACACTTTTCCAAACGCGGTCTGGTCGCCAGCCGCTTCGGTCAGAGTCGCGTCGAACAGAGACACCTCGCGGCCAAAGTCGAACTGCCGGACCTCGACCTGTTTGCCGAACTCTTTCCAGCGCGGCTGAAGCCGTTCGAGGTCCGCGCGAATTGCTTGAAACCGCGTCTTCTTGTTGGGCATGTCGGCCGTGTTCATGCTCCGGCTGACATCGGTCAGAACCAGCAATTGGACAGGCGTTTCATCCGTCTCGGTCTTTTGAATGGCGGGGCGAAACATCGCGAGGATCAGCAGCACGACCGCCAGCAGTCGCAGCCCCAGCAGCATCCGCGCTGTTCCCGACGGGACCGACTTCAGTTGTGAACGGTACGTCGTCCAGACCAGCACCGTCAGTCCCAGACTCGTCAGCACAACGAGCGGCCAAGACCAGATGGGTTCGATGCTCAGCGACATGCGACGGAAAAGTCCAAATAGGGTGATGACGGAATTCAGAGACGCTCACAACGTAGCCAACCCGGCGTGAGACATGAAGCGACGAGGCGATACGCCCGACCGTGCCGTTCCTCGTCTGAAGTCCGGCTTAGGGGCTGTGCATTTATTACGTCCGAGAATTTCAGAAGTGATTGTGTCGTTCCCAAGGATTGCCGTGTCACGGAGCCACGGTTCCGAGACATCTTTCAACCACTCATTTTTCTGCCGTGCTCTTTGAGGAAGCGGCAGAAAGGTGAGTGGTAGAAAGATTGGAGTTCGTGCCGTCCTCCGGCTTGGGGCCTGATCGTCATCTGCGAACTCTCGGAGATTGATTCTGCACAGCCTCTGAGTTCGACTTTTGCAGTTTATGTGGCTAGGGCGACGGTGTTTTCCAGGAGTTGCAGGAGTTTTCGAGACCCCGGTCCTGCGGTCGCCCACTTCAAAACCTGTTGTCGGATGCTGAGGCGGCGGAGTGTGGCGAGCCTGTCGGCGAACGACGGGGCGGTTTTGGTGGTGTACCACGGGCAGA
>JAYTGQ010000502.1:0-1731 GCA_043733345.1 Schlesneria sp. | reverse complement strand
CTTCGAGGCCCACCGTAAGGCAATCGGTGGGCCTCGAAGACTCGACCCACCCTACGTGCTCGAACAACTAGCCCGACGCGCAAGCGAGGGCTGGGCATTCGATGACCGCGAAGCCCTCGCTTGCGCGTCGGGCTAGTAGTGACTCATCGACGGCAGCGCGTCGTGACTTCATCGAGCAATTCGGCCAGTCGTGCGGTTTGTGACTCCCGGCTGAACTCATCCATCGCTTGCCGAGCAGGGCGTTCGCGTGAAGTGCGCTCCACGCCGCTGAGTCGTTCCGTCAGCCAAGCCGTAATCCCGGCAGTGTCGTTCGGGACGAAGTGGCCTTGCGGGAAGAACCGCCGCGCGATGTCGGCCGTCTCACCGCGCGGAGCGATCGTCAGCATCTCTTTGCGAATGGCGAGGTACTCGAACAACTTGGCCGGGACGACCCGTTCCGCTCCCGGCACATCGCTGAGTAGCAGGCAAACGCCATCGGCCGAGTTCAGCCGCTCGACAACTTCCGAATGCGCGCAGTAGTCGATCGCTTCGAGCTTCGCGGTCGTCGCGCGGACTCGTTCCAGCACCTGCTGTTGCTCGGGCGTCTTGCGTCCGACGCAGACCAACTCCAAGCCGCGAACCAGCTCCGGTCGCGATGAATTCAGCGACTCAATCGCCCGAATGAGCGGCTGGATGTCCGTCAGGTTCCACAGTGTTCCGGCGTAGACGAGGCGGAAGAGGGTTGAAGGTTGAGGGTCGAGGGTTGAGGGTGAAGACGATGATGCCGAGGCGTCCTCTCTGACCATCAACTCTCGGCCATCGACCCTCAACCTCTCTACAAAATCTTCCGCGTCGAAGCCGTTGTAGATGCAGACGGCCGGAATCGAGTGCTTCAAGTCGGCCAACTTTGTGGCGAGGTTTGAAGTGCTGGCTTGAGTCGTCGCTACAACGGCGTCGGCCTGTCGCAGCAGACGCCGCTGCATGCGCCGCTGCACGGTGCGCGAAAACCAATCGCGTTGAGCGTTCTCCAAATACTTGCCGCTCAAGTCCCATTCGTCGCGATAGTCGAGAATCAGTGGCAGGCCAAACTGTTTCTTGAGTGCCGCGCCGATGAAGAAACTCGAATAGGCCGGTGCGGTGACGAGGATCGCGTCGTGCGGCTGCTCGCGCAACGCCGCCGCTCCCGCGCGGAGGGCGTTGGGATTCCACAGGACTTGCGGATCGGGTTGCAGCGCCAGTTTGACAACTCGTTTCGCAAGACTCTTCACCACCGACTTGATGCGCGTCAGCAGACCGCGTTTCGTTGAAGCCGCTCCCACGAGCGACTGCTTGACGCGGTAGTCCGGCTCCCAGGTGCGGGCACGCACGATGCGCACGTCATCGGGAAGATCGGCCAGCAGACTTTCGTCGCGCACGGGAACGGATGGGTTCTCGGTCGTGAGGACAGTTACGTCCCAACCGCAACGGCGGAGATACTTCGCCCACTTCGCAGGACGTTGTACACCCGCTCCACCGACGGGCGGGAAGTTGTAGGCAATCAACAACACGCGCCGCGGCCGATTGGCGGGAACGGCAACGCCATCGAGTGAGGCTTCGAGTATTCCGGCGGACATGATCGTGGTCTTTCTGCTTCTTCTGATGCTGCTTTCAAGCGGGGCGGCATCAGCCCAATGGCACTCACTTTGTGATTCTGTGAGCGGCACGGCGCTAGCCGCCGGTTCTTTTCCAACTTAGAAACCGGCGGCTAGCGCC
>JAYTGQ010000501.1:0-5137 GCA_043733345.1 Schlesneria sp. | reverse complement strand
TCATGTCACTTAAATGATCTCATGTCACTTAAATGATCTCATGTCATTTTGTCATACATATCAATGATATCAATTCTAATAGGATCACTTAGCTCTGCTATCATTATCAATAATCAACTCAATATTTTTTATGAATAAAAAATGAATAATTTAAATCTCCATCTATTATAGTCATGGGAGATACATCAACTATGGACATCAAAGGAACGGTCATTACCAATATTATTAAAATGATGAAATATCGTGGAATCAATATACAAGATCCCGGATTCACTATATCTAAAACAGATCCGAACTCACGCACACGGCTCGGCAGGAGCCTCGCCCTCCCTTTTTCAACAGGCTGCTAGGGTGAGGGGGACGAGCGGTAATGACGCTCCACTCCAATCGACCGCTTCTTCTGCCCCTCAACCTTCGACCATCAACCCTCAACGAACGCTCGAAAGCCCCCCTCATCCTAACCCTCTCCCCCCCAAGGCGGGGGGCGAGGGGACAGGCAAAGGGAAAACCGAAGAACCCCTCACCCTCACCCTCTCCCCGCAAGGCCGGGGCGAGGGGACAAGACTCGCGACTCCCATCGACTCGTTCATCGTCGCGGCTCTCGAAGCGAAGGGGCTCACTCTCTCACCGCCCGCCGATCGGTACACGTTCATCCGCCGAGTCACCCTCGACCTGTGGGGCATTCCGCCGACGTTCGAGCAGGTGCGCGAGTTTGCAGAGGACTCGTCGCCCGATGCGCACGAACGGCTGATCGACCGGCTGCTCGCTTCGCCACTGTACGGTCAGCGCTGGGCGAGGCACTGGCTCGACGTGGCCCGCTACGCCGACACCAAGGGCTACGTCTTCACGCAGGAGCCGCGCTATCCGTACTCGTACACGTACCGCGACTATGTGGTCGATGCCTTCAACGCCGACAAGCCGTTCGATCAGTTCGTCCTCGAACAGTTGGCGGCCGATCAACTCGGGATGAAGGCGAACGACGAGGCTCTCGCCGCGATGGGGTTTCTCACCGTGGGGCGGCGGTTTCTCAACAACAACCACGACATCATTGACGACCGGATCGACGTGGTCTCGCGCGGGCTGATGGGCCTGACGGTCACGTGCGCCCGCTGTCACGATCACAAGTTCGATCCGGTGCCGACCGCCGATTACTACTCGCTGTACGGCGTCTTCGCCTCGTCGATCGAGCCGGACGATTTGCCGATCATTGGCGAGCCGAAAGAGGCGGCGGCTTACGCGGTCTTTCAAACCGAGTTGGCCAAGCACGAGAAAGCCATTCTCGAAATCGAGCAGCAGGCGCATGTCACGCTGATGGACGAGCTGCGCGATCGGGCGGGAGACTGCCTCGTCGCGGCGGCACGCGAAAACAACAACTGGCTTAATCTTCCCGCCCTCTTTGAACTGAAGGCCGAACCGCGTAAGTCGCAGGTTGAGCGATGGAAGAAGTACGTCGAGCGAATCGCCACTGAGTCGCATCCCGTCTTCGCACCGTGGCATCACCTCGCGCGGGTCGGCAGGGACGAGTTCGCTCCGGCGTCGGCCAAGCTGGTCGAACGCTGGAAGTCGGCCGAGGGTGAGGCCGAAGCGGCGAAGATCAATCCACTCGTGCGCCAAGCCATCATCGACAAGCCGCCGCCGACCATCGCCGACCTCGCGAGAATCTACGGGGCGCTGTTCCAGCAGACGGCGACGCAGTGGCGCGACTTGCTGGCGAAGCAGGCCGACGCGAAGAGCCTCGCCGATCCGCACGCCGAACAACTGCGACTCATCCTGTACGGCGAGGGATCACCCGCCGTGGTGACGCTCGACGAAGCACGCGGCCTGCTTGGCCGCGACGTTCGCGACAAGATCACGAAAGTGAGACGCGAAGCCGACAAACTGAAGATCTCTTCCCCCGGAGCGCCGCCCCGCGCGATGGTCATGCGCGACGGCGGGCTTCAGGAACCGACAATTCTGATTCGCGGCAACCCCGGCCGACCGGGAGACAAAGTCCCGCGCCAGTTCCTCGCAGTCGTCGCCGGTCCCGATCGAAAGCCATTCACCAAGGGCAGCGGTCGGCTGGAGCTGGCTCAGGCGATCATCAACCCCACGAATCCGCTGACGCCGCGCGTGCTAGTCAACCGCGTCTGGCAACATCACTTCGGCACGGGACTGGTCTCAACCCCCAGCGACTTCGGCACGCGCGGCTTCCCGCCGTCGCACCCCGAGCTGTTGGACTGGCTCGCGAGCGAAGTCATGGAAATCGCACCGCGCTGGTCAATCAAACACCTTCATCGCGCAATCCTCACCTCGTCCGTCTACCGCCAGTCGTCCGCAGACAATGCCACCGCGAGAGCCGTCGATCCCGAAAACCGTCTGCTGTGGAAGATGCCTCGCCAGCGGTTGGACTTCGAGGCGATGCGCGATGCGCTGCTCGCCGCCTCGGGCCAGTTGGACTCATCGCTGGGAGGCCGTCCGTTCGAGAATCAGATGGACGTGAAGAGCAACCGCCGCACGATCTATGGGCTGGTGAACCGCAACGATTTGCCGGGCGTCTTCCGCGCGTTCGACTTCGCGGACACCGAGGCCAGCGCGGCCGAGCGGCCTCAAACCACGGTGCCTCAGCAGGCACTGTTCGCGTTGAACGCCCCGTTCGTTCAAGAGCAGGCTCGTCAAACGGCGGCCCTCGCGTGGGGCGCGGCGAGCGATGATCCGGCTCGACTCGCGCTGCTCTACCGCCGCGTGCTGGCTCGTGAACCCTCCTCCGAGGAACGCGAACTCGCGCTACGATACCTGAGCGAGGCCCTGACCACTCCCACCGAGAAACAGACGCCGTGGGACCGACTGGCTCAAGTCCTACTGCTGACGAACGAGTTCCTGTTTGTTGACTGAGGCGATATGTTGACGCGGGTTCGCAACGCAATGGAATCGCGATCCAACACGGCCCCCGCACCGCCGGGCCACTTTGGAAGTCGCCCCGCTGAGTGATTCGCAGTCCGAAAATGGAAAGGAACGCATGGCGACCGTCGTGCAGCAATCACTCGTGACGGTGGATGAGTTCGAGACGATGGTCTTTGAATTTCCCGCCGAGTTGATTCAAGGAGAGGTCGTTCAGATGCCACCACCGGGCGGAGTTCACGGCCGTGTTTGTTTGAACGTGGGCTACGTCTTGGAAACGTGGTCGCGCGCCGCCGACTTGGGCACCGTCACGGCAAACGACTCCGCTGTCGTCACGGAACGCGATCCCGATTCCGTGCGTGGTTGCGATGTCATGTTCACTCGCTGGGAAAAACCGCCGGGGCGCGAGTTGCCTCGCGGAGCATTTCAATCGCCTCCCGATCTGATTGTGGAGGTGCAATCGCCGTCGGATCGCTGGCGTGACATCCTCGCCAAAGTGGGCGAATATCTTGATATTGGCGTGACCGAAGTGTGGATCGTAGACCCGAGTGACCGAACGGTGGAGGTCTTTCGCAATGATCGAAAACAGGTGCGGCTGTCGAGCGGCCAGATTCTGTCGAGCAAGGATGTCTTGCCCGGATTTGAATGCGCCATCAGCGAGTTCTTTCGACACGTGTGAAAAGGCGAGGAACTCTCGATGAGCTTGCTTCAACAATTGCTGACCATGCCCTCCACGCGGCGCGAGTTTCTGTCGCGATCGGGGACGGGGCTGGGATCGCTCGGGCTGGCGAGTCTCCTCTCCGGGGGAAGCGGTTCAGGTGGCCTGACTCATGCAGCACCGGTCGGGACTTCGCCAATGATTGCCCACGCCCCGCAGTTCGCGGGTAAGGCGAAGCACGTCATTCACATCTTCCTGAACGGCGGGCCTTCGCACGTCGATACGTTTGATCCGAAGCCGTCGCTGACGAAGTATCACGGCCAGACGCTGCCGACGACCAACCTGCCGACCGAACGAAAGACCGGGGCCGCGCTGGGGTCTCCGTACAAGTTCGCGAAGTACGGACAAAGCGGCATTGAGGTGAGCGAACTCTTCCAGCACACGGCCAAACACATCGACGACATCTGTGTGATTCGGTCGATGCACGCCGAGGTTCCCAACCACGAGCCGTCGCTGATGCTGATGAACTGCGGTGACGGGCGACTTGTCCGACCGAGCTTCGGGTCGTGGGTCACGTATGGACTCGGGACCGAGAACCAGAACCTGCCCGGCTTCATCGCGATGTGCCCGAATGGCCTGCCGATCACGGGGACTCAGAACTGGCGAGCGGCCTTCCTGCCCGGTGTCTTTCAAGGAACGCACATCGACACCAAGCACACTCAGATCGAAAAACTGATCGAGAACATTCGCAATGACCAGATCGGACGAGGCGAACAGCGGCGGCAGCTCAATCTGTTGCAGGAGTTGAACCGCCAACATGCCGACCGCCGCGCAAACGAAGCCCCGCTCGAAGCCCGCATCCATTCGTTCGAGCTGGCCTACCGGATGCAGATGGAGGCGACCGATGCCTTTGACGTTCAGCAGGAACCGAAGCATGTCCTCGAAGCGTACGGATCGAGCGTCCAGGCGCGGCAGCTTCTGATCGCGAGACGCCTCATCGAGCGCGGCGTGCGGTTCGTGCAACTCTGGCACGGCGAAGGCCAACCGTGGGACAACCACGATGACCTCGAAGTGAATCATCGTCGCCTGGCGGGTGAGTGCGACAAGGCGATCGGCGCGCTACTCGGAGACTTGAAGGAGCGCGGGCTGCTCGATGAGACGCTCGTTCTGTGGGGCGGCGAATTCGGTCGCACGCCGACGGTCGAGCTTCCCACGCCGGGATCGAACGCGGGGAAGATCAACGGCCGCGATCACAATCATCACGGCTTCACCTGCTGGATGGCGGGCGGCGGCGTGAAGGGAGGCCAAGTCCACGGAGCGACCGATGAATTCGGGTTCGCGGCCGTCGAGAACAAGGTCGCCGTGCATGACCTGCACGCCACGATGCTCCACCTCCTCGGCTTCGATCACGAGAAGCTGACGTACCGCTACGCCGGTCGCGACTTCCGCCTCACCGATGTGCATGGCCGCGTCGTGAAGGAACTGCTGCTTTGAGCCGATGAGTAGTTCTACTGTCCGATTCAGCCAGATGTAGGGTGGGCACTGCCCACCAATCCGCAACTCCTTGTGGTGGGCAGTGCCCACCCTACGGAAAGTCGGACA
>JAYTGQ010000500.1:0-5139 GCA_043733345.1 Schlesneria sp. | reverse complement strand
AAGTCGTGGGGCAGGTTTGTAACCTGCCCGAAATGCCGTGAATCACGGGCAGGTTACAAACCTACCCCACTGCAAACCGAACTTCTGTCGGAAGCGTCCTTGAAGTCGCCCACGCAAATCAAACCCAGTGCGGCGAATTGAATTCATATCTGCCTTGAATCTCCGGTTCGATCTTGGAAGGAACTGCTCGAATGCGATCTTTCGTTTGTGTTGCAATGGCCGTCATGGTGTGGCTGGGTCAAGGGGCGATGGCCCCGGCGGCGGAGATGCCCGCGAAGTTGAAGCTGCTCTTTCTGGGAGACAACAACCATCACCAACCGGCGGTGCGGTTCAAGCAGCTTCAGCCCGTGATGAAGAAACGCGGGATTGAACTCGTCTATTCGGACGTGATCGGCGACCTGAATCCCGCGACGCTCAAGTCGTATGACGGGCTGGTCGTGTATGCCAACATCGACCAGATTGAGGACGACCAAGCGAAGGCGCTGCTCGATTACGTCGCGTCGGGCAAGGGCTTCGTGCCGCTGCACTGCGCGAGCTACTGCTTTCGCAACAACGAGGACGTGGTGAAGCTGATCGGGGCGCAGTTCCTGCGTCACGGGACCGGCACGTTTCGGACGACGATCACTCTGCCGGACCATCCGGTAATGCAGGGCTTCAAGGGCTTCGAGAGTTGGGATGAGACGTACGTCCACACCAAGCACAATGAGAAAGATCGCACGGTGTTGGAGACTCGCGCCGAAGGAAACGGGCAGGAACCGTGGACGTGGGTGAGGACTCACGGCAAAGGCCGCGTCTTCTACACCGCCTGGGGACACGATGCCCGGACGTTTTCCAATCCTGGTTTTCACAACCTCGTCGAACGCGGCATTCGTTACGCCTGTGGGCAAGTCCCGAGTGCGGCCGGCTCATACTCCGATAAGCCTGAGATCACGAAGCTCGCCAAAGACCTCAAACCGTTCGAGTACGTCGAGGTCGATGGAGTCCCGTTCTATCCCCCCGGCAAACAATGGGGGACGATCGAACATGGCAAGCGAAAGATGCAGCTCCCCGCATCGCCCGAAGAGTCGATGAAGCACTTTGTCACGCCGGTCGGCTTCGAGGTGAAGTTGTTCGCCTCCGAGAAGGACTTTGAGGGCAAGCCGATCGCCATGAATTGGGATGAACGGGGACGCCTCTGGATTTGCGAGACGCTCGACTACCCGAACGAACTCAAGCCACAGGGTGAGGGCCGCGACCGCATCCGCATTCTCGAAGACACCAACGGCGATTGGGTCGCCGACAAGTTCACGGTCTTCGCCGACAAGCTCAGCATCCCGACCGCTATCACGTTCTATCGCGGCGGTGCGATCGTGCAGGACGGGACCGAGACGATCTATCTCAAGGACACCGATGGCGACGGCAAGGCCGATCTCAAGAAGGTCCTCGTCACAGGTTGGAATATGAGGGACACACACGGCGAAGTGAGCAACTTCCAGTACGGTCTCGACAACTGGTACTACGCGATGCAGGGCTACAACGACTCACGCCCGGTCCTCACCGACGGCAAGGAAGCGACTCCGTTCCGACAAGGCTTTTTCCGCTTCAAGGTCACGGGCGACGGGGATCAAACCGCGATCACCGAAATCGAGTTCCTCCGGTCCACGAACAACAACACCTGGGGACTCGGCCTGAGCGAAGAGGGTCTCGTCTTCGGCTCGACCGCCAACGGGAACCCGTCCGAATTCATGCCGATCCCGAACCGCTACTACGAGTCGGTGCGAGGCTGGTCATCGAGCGTGTTGGGTGGGATCGCCGACAGCAACAAGTTTGAACCGTTCGACGAGAACAAGGTGCGTCAGGTGGACAATCACGGTGGCTTCACGGCCGCGGCGGGACACGCGCTGTACACCGCCCGCAACTATCCGAAGGAGTATTGGAACCGCACCGCCTTCGTCACCGAGGCCACCGGTCACCTGATCGCCACGTTCGTGATTCGCGAGGATGGAGCGGGCTTCCGCTCGAAGAACTCGTGGAATCTGCTGGCCAGCAACGACGAATGGTCCGGCCCGATCATGGCCGAGGTCGGACCTGACGGGAACGTCTGGATCATCGACTGGTACAACTTCATCATCCAGCACAACCCGACTCCCGTCGGCTACAAGACCGGCAAAGGAAACGCCTACGAATCCGAACTGCGCGACAAAAAACACGGCCGCATCTACCGGCTGGTCTACACGGGCAAGGGTGTTGAAGAGGGACGAGGGGCGAGGAGCGAGGGGCGAGGGACGGAGCAGACTTCTGTCGGTCAACCCTCATCCCTCAACGATCAACCGGCCGAAGGCCAAATGATGGCGGGCAAGTCGCTCGATCTGTCGAAGGCTGGCGCGGAACAACTGCTGGCCGCGTTGCACGACTCGAACTTCTTCTGGCGTCGTCATGCGCAGCGGCTGATGTTGGAGCGGCGTCAGGCGGATGTCGTGCAGTCGCTGATCGAGATGGTGAAAGAGCAGTCGATGGACGAGATCGGCCTCGCCACCGACATCATGCACGCGCTCTGGACACTGCACGGACGCGGGGCACTTGATGGACAGAACCGCGATGCGCTGAAGGCGGTCATCGGGGCACTGCGGCATCCGTCGGCGGGAGTCCGGCGCAACGCACTGCTCGTCCTGCCGCGTAACGAAGAGGTCATCCTGCCGATCGTGCAAAGCGCTGTGTTGCGCGACAAGAACCCGCAGGTGCGGCTCGCCGCGCTGCTGACATTGGCCGACCTGCCACCGTCGTTGGAGGCCGCGACCGCCGTGCGCGAAGCATTGTCGTCGCGCGAAGTGGCGGAAGATCGGTGGCTCAAGGATGCCGCGACATCGGCCGCTGCCAAACATGACGCCGCATTCTTGAAGGGTGTGCTGACGAATAAGGATGCGAAGTTGGCCAGTCCTCCCGCCGACGTGCTGCTGATCGTGGCTGAGCATTACTCGCGCGGGGCACCGACCGAAACGATTGCCGCGCTGTTGCCGTTGCTCGGTGGCGCGAAGGACGATGTGGCGATGGCCGTCATCACGGGGCTGGCCAAAGGTTGGCCAAAAGGGAAGACCGCGACACTCGACGACAAAGCGGAAGAGGGTCTGGTCGAGTTGCTCAAGAAGTTGCCTCCCGCCACACGCGGCCCACTGGCGACGTTCGCCACGCGACTCGGTAGTAAGAAGTTGGAGCAATACGGAGCCGAGATCGCGTCATCGTTCCTCGTCGTCGCGAAGGACGACAAACAAACTGAGACCGCGCGAATCGATGCGGCTCGCCAGTTGATCGACTTCCGCCGCCTGGATGCCGCCGCCGCGAAGGACGTGCTGGCGATCATCACGCCCCGCAGTTCGCCCGAGCTGGGTCGCGGTCTCGTCGAAGCGATCAGTCGCAGCGAGTCCCCTGAAGTCGGCGCGAGCGTGATCGAGGGACTCGGTGCCCTCACGCCGTCCATGCGCCCGTCGGCCATTCGCGTCCTGCTCAGCCGCGCCGATTGGAGCGAAGCATTGGTGACCGCCCTCGATAAGGGAGCCATCCAGTTCGGCGAACTGTCGCTCGACCAGAAGCAGTCGCTGACGGCTCACCCGAGTAAGAAGTTGGCGGACCGCGCGAAGAAGATTCTGTCGCGAGGCGGCGGACTGCCGGACGCCAATCGCCAGAAGGTGCTTGAGGAACTGATGCCGCTCACGCTGGTAACAGCCGACGCGGTCGGGGGCAAAGAAATCTTCAAGAAGCAGTGCGCGAAGTGTCACACGCACAGCGGTGAGGGAACCAAGATCGGTCCCGACCTGACCGGCATGGCCGTCCATCCGAAGAAGGAACTCCTCACGCACATCATCGACCCCAGTCGCAGCGTTGAAGGAAATTACCGCGTCTACACGGTGGCCCTCACCGACGGACGAACGATGAACGGGCTGCTCGCTTCGGAATCGAAGACGGCCATCGAGATCTTCGACGCCGAGGGCAAGAAGCACGCCATTCAACGCGACGACATCGACGAGTTGATCGCGTCCACCAAGTCCCTCATGCCCGAAGGCTTCGAGAAACAAGTGAAGCCCGACGAGATCGCCAACCTGCTGGAGTTCCTCACTCAACGCGGCAAGTACCTGCCGATCCCGCTCGCCAAGGCCGCGACAATCGTCACCACGAAGGAGATGTTCCACGACGGCGAACACGACGAACAGAAGCTGATTTTCCCCGATTGGTCTCCGAAGATTTTCCAAGATGTGCCGTTCGTCCTGATCGACCCGCAAGGCGACCGCATCGCCAACGCGATCATGCTCCACGGTGACAACGGCGACAAACCGCCGCGCATGCCGAAGAGCGTTTCGCTGCCCTGCAACGCGCCCGCGAAGACGATCCATTTCCTGGGAGGCATCAGCGGCTGGGGCTTCCCCGCCTCACCGGCTGGCACGCCCACACTGACCGTCCGCTTGAAGTACGCCGACGGCCAGGTGGAAGACCACGTCACCAGAAACGGAGAAGTCTGGGGCGACTACCTCGGTCGTCGAGATGTCCCCGGCAGCAAGTTCGCCTACGCCCTGCGCGGCCAACAAATTCGCTACTTCGCCATCACGCCCAAACGCCCCGACAAGATCGAGACCATCGAACTCATCAAAGGCAACGACGTGACATCACCCGTCGTGATGGCCATCACGGTGGAAGGGCCATAGCCACCCGTCCGTAGCCACCCGTCCGTAGGATGGGCACTCCTGCCCGTCCGGATTTCGCCATCGATTCCAAGCTGCCGTTTGGAATCGACGGCTCGTGTTCCGAACATCCCCGCGCGGCTCCGCCGCAACCGAATGGAACAAGAAGATGATGGACAAGAAGATAGGAGAGGAAGCCTCTGGACCTCGCTTTCCTTTTCTTGTCCACCATTTTCTTGCTGAGGTCTGCTGACGGCCGTTCGTGGATGAAGTGGGCGAGTGACACGCTTCTCCGGCAGCGGGGATCACTGGGTGACAGTGCGGAAATCGGCGCGTCCGGCGGAGAAACAAAACGTGAGTCGTACGAGTGACCGTCCACTGAACGGCCGCATTGAGGTGACCGACAGAAGTCGGATCCGCCATCAAAGTAGGGTGGGACAAGCTCGCTTCGAGCGCCGGCCCACCAGCATGTGTAGGCGTTTTACATGGT
>JAYTGQ010000499.1:0-1740 GCA_043733345.1 Schlesneria sp. | reverse complement strand
AACGCCCCGCGCGTCGGGAGACGTAGAACGCTGTTGCACCACTCGACGCGCGGGGCGTTGCCCACGCGGTTAAACGACGGGCAAGACGGGCAAGCGAGACGCTTACCCTACGGTTGAGGAGCATTTTTCGCTGATGTGGATTGTTTGTCGAAACATGGTCGAGGCCCTTCGTGTTGTCACCCGTTCTGCGCGCGCGTGCAGCCTGTTGCTGTTCGCGTTGTATCTGGCCCTCGCGCTGGTGGCGACGCGACCGCTGGTGATGTGGATCGGTTCGTCGATCCCTTACGGGTGTGAGTCTGAAGCGACGGTGCCGTTGCTCAATCTGTGGACACTGTGGTGGAACGCGGATCGAGCGGCGAGCGGCTTCGCCCGGTATTGGACCGCGCCGATCTTTCATCCGACGCGCGGGACGTTCGCGTTTTCGGAAGCTCAACCGACGATGTTGGTCGTCGCGCCACTGGTCTGGCTGACGGGCAATCGTGTGCTGGCCTACAACGTCTATCAACTCCTGATCCTGACGCTGAACGGTTGGGCGGCGGAGCGGCTGCTGAGGGGAGTCGGCCATCGTCCGTGGTTGGCGTGTTGCGGCGGGGCGATGTGTGAGCTGCTGCCGTTCGTCTGGTGGCAACTTGGAGTCGTGCAGCTCACGACCGTGTTCGGAATCGTCTGGACGGTAGGGGCGTTGCTGGACCTGTTCGAGGGCACACCAACCCGCCGCGTGAGCAAGGACATGAGTGAAGATGTGAAAGGTGAAGTGAATGAAAATGAGGGCGAAGTCCAACAGACTTCCACTCACGGGCCTTCCACGGATTGGAGCCGGTTCTGGCGATCATCCTTGCTCACGCTGCGGGTTGGTGTGGAGGAACTGCACCTCGGCCTGAGACTCGGTGGTGCGTTCGGTCTGACGTACTGGATGTGCAACTACTGGGGGCTGTTTCTGGCGCTGATTCTCATCCCCGCCTCGGTCACGCTGTGGAACGAGCGGCTGTGGCACGTTCGATTTTGGCGAGACATCCTGCTGGCGAGCGTGGTGGCCGGAGTGATGATCCTGCCGATCGCGTCGATCCAACGCACGCTCTCGAAGGAACACACTTGGCAGCGCGAGGCGAGTGTGATTGTCAGCCTGTCCGCACACCCGCGCGATCTGACGGACACCCCGTGGCCGGGCCTCGTGCCGGGACTCGAACATCCCGAGGTGACTCGCCGTGACGTGTGGCCACTCGGCGGTGGCGGCTTGAAATTGTTGCTCGCGCCAATCGGTTTGATCGCGGCTTTGGCGACTCGCGGACGACGGCGCTGGGGCTTGTTTGTGGCGGCGTTCGGGCTGATTGCGTTTGGGTTGTCGCTCGGTCCGAGCAGTCGTTTTGCGGACTATCTGCCGTGGGGACTGGCGGGTCAGTCCCCGTATGAATGGCTGCAACGCTGTGTGCCGGGGTTCGCGTTGATTCGCAGCCCGTTTCGATTCGTGCTGTTCGTGCAATTGGCCGCAGTATTGCTCAGCATCGAGGCCCTCGACCTCCTCGACCCACGACGTTGGCGGCGAACTGCCTCGCGAGTCGATTCGCTTGCAGGAGCGAGTTCACGCACCGATGCGGCAGCGGAGCTGAGCCAGTGCAATTCACCGCAGACGCTGGCGCACTGGCTTAGCAGCCTGTTGAAAAAGGGAGGGCGAGGCTCCCGCCGAGCCATGTGCGTGAGGAAAGTCGCTTGTTTCTCGCGGCTCGGCAGGAGCCTCGCCCT
>JAYTGQ010000498.1:0-5156 GCA_043733345.1 Schlesneria sp. | reverse complement strand
GTCAGCCCCCGGACTCTTCGCACCCGAGTCCCGAGTCCGGGGGCTGACGCCACCCGGCTCACCACATTTGAAGGGATGGTGACCTTCACGCCGTCCCTCATCATTAACACCAGCGGGGCGTGGGGCGACATCACGTTGAAGGAGATCGACGCCGGGACGACACCGTTGTTTGCCGGGACGAAGGGGAGTCACTTCATCACGAGGCATCCCGCGCTGAAGGCGGCACTCGGTGGCGGAGGTGTCTATGCCGAGACCGCTGACCGGCGGCTCTGCTTTGTGCTGCCGTTCGGTGACGCGGTCCTCGTCGGCACGACGGACGAACGCTGGTCGGGGCCACCTGATGAGGCCGTGGCCAGCGAGGAGGAACTCGATTACTTGCTCAGCCTCGTTCAAACGGTGTTCGGTCTGACACTGAGCCGTCTCGATATCGTCGCCCATTACAGCGGCGTGCGACCTCTGCCGCGCACGACCGACACCAACAACGCGGCGGTCTCGCGTGACCACTCGCTGGTCGAGCATCGTTTGCATGGAGTCCTCATCGTCACGCTGGTCGGAGGCAAACTGACCACGTTCCGCTCGGTCGGCGAACAGATCGCGAACCGCGTGTTGAGGCAGCTTGGGATCGCACGACAAACATCGACGCGCACGCGGATGCTCGTCGGTGGAGACGGCTTTCCACGCGAGTCCTCCGAGTGGCCCCAGCTCTGGCAACAGTGGGCGACCGACTACGGTACGACCGTCGAGGAAGCGAACGCCCTCTGGCCGCTGTACGGGATGCGAACGATAGACATTCTCGCCGCAGTCGCCTCGCAACCTCTGGCCGTTGTCGCCGACACGGCCTTCACATCGCGGGTCGTCTGCTGGGTGATTGAGCACGAGTGTGTCACGAAACTCGACGACCTGATTGAACGCCGACTGATGCTGATCTTCGCACCCAGCCTCACGCTCGCGGCGTTGCATGACTTGGCGACGTGCCTCGTCGCCTCAGATCGCCTGACTGCGGATACGGTTTCGGCCGCGATCGAGTCCACCCGCGAGCGGCTGCGCGCTCACTACGGCCGCGCCGTGAATTAGACATCTGTTGAAAACCGTAGGGTAAGCCTTTTCAACTGCATTTACGGGCAAGCGAGACGCTTACTCTACGGTTTTAAACAGGCTGCTAAGCGGCCGATTGACGAGGGGAAAAGTAGGACGGGCACTCCTGCCCGTCGGTTTTCAATCTCAAAGACGGGCAAGAGTGCCCGTCCTACACAGATTCAAATCCGTCGTTCAAAAGTCCGGCGCGAGCTTGTTGCCAGCGGGGAGCAGAAGCGGGTTCGAGAGACCTTCGTGGACGACACCGGGGGCGAAGCGGGCGTCGGTCTCAAATAAGTTACGTCCATCGGAAGGCGACGACGGCGCGAGACGCCAAGTGAGCGGGGACGTTGTTCCGAGTTCTCGCTGCACGGAGGAGATCGAGACGGCGACCATCAGCAGCGCGGCGAGAGCCATCGCGGCAGCCGGAATCCAGCCGTTGAAACGGTCTCGTCCCCGTGGCCATTCAGGCAACGCAGCAGCGATCTGTGGCCAGAGACTCGGACGTGAGTGTGATCGCGCCTCAAGCTCCATCGCCGAGGTCGAGATTGTTTGAAGTGCGTCGAGGCTCCGTTGCAAGCGGCGCTGTTGCTCACGGCACTGGGGGCACGCGCCGAGGTGGACCCGCAGGGCTTCGGCGTCGTTCGCATCCGAGAGATCGTTGCCGATCCACAACGGGAGGAGTCGGCGGGATTGTTCGCAGTTCATGGCGATGGCCTTGGCGTCACTGGGTCATGGGGGAGAGCTGTCGGGAGCTTGGTCGGATTCATTGAGCAGCGAGGGGTCGGCGTCGCGGCGTTTGACCCACACTTCTTCAAACATGCGGCGGGCTTCGGCCAGTCGCCAGCGAATCGTGGCCTCTTTGCGGCAGAGCATGGATGCGATCTCGGATGTCGAGAAGTTTTGAAGGTCTCGCAGCATCAGCACAATGCGGTAATTTTCCGGAATTTGATCGAGGACTTTTTCGACCTCTTGTTGCAGGTCGAGTGCTTGTCGAGGGTCGGCAGCAGCGGGATCGGGTTGTCTTTCCGTGCGGTGATCGGTGAAGAGGAGCCACCATCCACGACGTTTTCGCCGCCGCAAATGGTCCAGCGTTTGGTTGACTCCAATGCGAAACAGCCACGGTCCGAATCGTCGTGCGGGGTCGAACTGCTCCAGCCGTTCGTAAGCTTTGAGGAACGTTTCTTGAGCGAGATCTTCCGCCTGTTCGACGCTCTTCACGAATTGCAGGATGACGCGGATCAAGCGCCGCTCGTAACGCAGGACCAACTCACCGAACGCCTGCTGGCTGCCATGACGTGCCTCATCCACCAGCCGCGCCTCATTCGTCGCGCCGCCGAGGTCGTCTGACTCGCAGATCGTCAGGTCAGGAAGTGCCATTGTGCCGTGCATGAGTGTCACCGACCGAACAGTACGCCGGTTGCGACAACAGTGTTGGATACAGGTTCGACGTGGGAAAGAACGGGCGTTTTCCGGTGACACGTACTGAGCTTGAAGAGGCGGGCCGGATTGTAGCGGCGAGCCTGCGCCGGTGCCTCGCCCCACGGATTCTGCTACCATCCCGCCCCGTTCAGCCGGGTTCGTCCCAAAGGGCGTTTCGACGGACCCGTTAGATCGGACCTCGGCACGGACGCCGAAAATATCTCTGCGCTCAGTCTTGGGTGCAGCAACGCAAGACGCGGAATCACGAAGCGTGTGGAAGCAGCTAGCCAATCAGTGGGCCTTGGTGACCGGAGCCAGCACGGGACTCGGGGCCGAGTTCGCGCGCCAACTCGCTTCGCGCGGAATGCACTTCGTGCTGGTCGCCCGTCGTCGCGAATTGATGGATGCGCTGGCTGCGGAACTGCTCACGCAGCACGGCACGCGCTGCATCGTCATCGTTTCCGACCTGTCTGAACCGGATGAGCCGCAACGAATCCTGAGCGAGATCGCGGCGCAGGGAATCGTGATCGAACTGCTGGTCAACAACGCGGGGTTTGGGATTGTGGGCGAGGCCGACGCCGCCGATGTCGATCGCGTGCTGAACATGATCCGGTTGAATGTTTCGGCGACTGTGGACCTCACGCATCGTCTGCTCCCCGGCATGTTGGAACGCGGACACGGGGCGATCCTAAATGTGTCGTCGCTCTCGGCGTTTCAGCCGGTCGCGTACATGGGAGCCTACGCCGCCAGCAAAGCGTTCGTGCTGCACTTCAGCGAGGCACTCCACTGCGAACTGAAGGACCGTGGCATTACGGTGACGGCGGTCTGTCCCGGCGTGACTCGCACGGCGTTTTTCGATATCGCGGGCGCACCCGGCTGGCTTCAGAAGCACGCGGCGTTAGATGTCGATTACGTGGTGAAGAAGTCGCTCAAGGCGCTCGCCCGTCGCCGCCAGTGCTATGTTCCCGGTTGGCGCAATTTTTTGCTGACGGTACTCGTCCGCTTCGCTTCACGAAGGCGCGTCGTCAAAGAGTCGATGCGATTCTTTAAGCCCAAGCGACCGCCGAAATCGCCGTAGCAGGCTGTGGAAAAACGTAGAGCAGGCGGCTCGCCGGCTCTCTTTTCCAGTGGAAATGCACAGGTGCGCCGTCCGTACGACAGCAGGCGGGTGAGGACGGCGCATCGCACACTAACCCGAAGCGTGAGCGAGGACGTGAGTTGCGTCCTCGCTCACGCTTCGGGTTAGTGTCAGCCTCTTCCACGAGAGTTAAAAAGCCTCAAGCTGTGCGGCTGATGCTGCCGATGGAATGCGGATGCTCTGCACTCCCTTTCTGTGATTCGATCATGCCACCACGCAAACGTCCGACCGGTGCGATCACTGTCGATGTGGCTCGGCCCGCCGATCCTGCGCTGCATCTGCCGAACTTCATCAACTACCTGCGGGCCGAATGCGGGCTGAGTGACAACACGGTCTTGGCCTACGGGCGAGACCTCACCCAATTCAACGTTTGGTTTCGGGAGCATGGCCCCGCTCGGCTACAACAGGTCGAGTTGCCGCTGTTCTCGGACTACATGGGATACCTGAACGATCAGGACTACGCTGCGACTTCGATCGCCCGGCACTTGGTCTCGATCAAGATGTTCTTCCGGTACTTGGTGCTGGAAGGGGTGATCCCAGAGAGCATCGTCGAGTTGGTGAACTCGCCCAAACTGTGGCAGCACCTGCCGAAAGTTCTCAGCCCCGACAACGTGGACCGGCTGCTGGCCTCACCGGCTCGAACCGATCGTTACCCGCTGCGCGATCGGGCGCTGCTGTGCCTGCTCTACGCCACTGGGTGCCGAGCGTCTGAAATCTGCACGATCACGCTGCGCGACATTCGCCTCGACGAGGGCTATTGCCGCTGTGTCGGGAAAGGGAACAAGGAGCGGATGGTCTCATTGAACCCGGTCGCGCGCGCGGCGGTCGAAGCGTACTTGCAGCACGAGCGTCCGAAGTTGACTCTCGCGAACGAACAAAGTTCGCCGCTGTTGATCTCGCGCGGCGGGAAGTCGCTCTCGCGAATCACGGTCTGGAAGTTGGTGAAACGCTACGCAGGCCGGATCGGTGCCAGTCGCTCGATCAGCCCGCACACACTCAGACACAGCTTCGCGACGCACATGTTGGCCGGTGGTGCCGAGATTCGCGCTCTTCAAGAATTACTCGGCCACGCCAGCATCCGCACGACTCAGATCTATACGCAGGTCGAACACAGTCGGCTGAAGGCCATTCACGAGAAGTGCCATCCACGCGGGTGAGCGATTCTGAAGTCCGGCTTTTATTAAAGCCGGACTTCTCTGCGTAGGGCAACCTGTTGAAAAAGGTCGGACGGGCACGCTTGCCCGTCGGTTTTCAAGCTGAAAGACGGGCAAACGTGCCCGTCTTTCAGGTTTTCTCAACAGGCTGTTAGTTCGGATTATTCACCACGAAATACCCAGCGCGGGATACCCGCAACCCAAGGCAGCGAGAACCGGAATGGCAAAATGATGAAGCACAGAATGAGGGAAGAGGCCCGCAAGCAGATCGACCGCCCGGCTTGATGATTCTGTGCTTCATCATTTTGCCCAATCTGGTCTGCCGAAATTCTGCGCGCCCGGCAAAGAAACAAAACGTGAGTAGTACG
>JAYTGQ010000497.1:0-5157 GCA_043733345.1 Schlesneria sp. | reverse complement strand
ACCGCGTGGGCAACGCCCCGCGCGTCGTGCGGGGAAACAGACATCAACGACGCGCGGGGCGTTGCCCACGCGGTTAAACGAGCGCTCGTGACGAACATCCCACAATGAACACTCACGAAGAGAAGACCCCTCACCCTAGCCCTCTCCCCGCGAAGCCGGGGCGAGGGGACAAAGCCGCGAACCTCGACCAACTCCAACATGCTCGGCCTTTCTGACTCCTGACCTTCTGACCCCTGTCCTTCTGACTCCTGACCCCAGTCCCCTTCCCCCGGTTCCCATGAAACACATCCCCATCCTCATCGCCTCGGTCGTCGGGTTCTTGATGATCTTTGCGTACTTTGTCCCTCCGCTGTTGCCGTTTCGCCAGAAGGCCGAGGACTGGTTCACGATCATCGCCACGATTGCGATGCTGCTCGGTGGGGCGAACTTGTTTGTGCATCACCTCAAGAAAATTTCGGATCATGAGGCGGGGTGGGGCTTCTCGGCGGTGACGTTGGCGGCGTTCACGATCACGGTCGGAGTGGGGCTGCTCAAGGTGGGTGTGACCCCGGAAACGGTTGAGAATCTCAACTACCGCTGGTCTGGCCAGTTTCAACAGGAGGGAAGCGCGTTCTGGTGGATTTACGCGTACCTCTTCAGTCCCGTGGTCTCGACGATGTTCGCGCTGCTGGCGTTCTATGTGGCCTCGGCGGCGTTTCGCGCGTTCCGCGCGAAGAATGTTGAGGCCGTGCTGCTGCTCGCCACGGCCGTCATCGTGCTGCTCGGCCAGACGCCGGATCGCGTCGTGACGGCCTGGGTGCCCGATTCATTGTCGTTCCTGCGCATCCCCGATCTGACCGAGTTCATCCGCACGACATTCGTCACCGCCGGACAGCGAGCGATCATGATCGGCGTGGCCTTGGGCGTCGCGGCCACCTCGCTCCGCATCCTGCTCGGTTTGGACCGGTCGTACCTGGGCGGTGAGGAGTAACCCGAATGTGTCGGTGCGGGTCATCTCAGAGAGTGCAAAGTGAGAAGTGTTCAGTGCAAAGTGAAAAATGGAGGACGCTTCCGCGGGTTGGTCCGTGTTGTGAGACGACCGTCGTTGAATACTCATCGCCGCAGTTCTCACAGCGCGGTCTTCGGCCGCAACCAAAACTGGAACAGAAGGGAACGAAGGTAACAAAGGTCCAGCAGTCGCGTGAATTCGGCAATACCGTCTGACTCTGCTGGATCGCTCCGCCCTTCGTTCCCTGCGTTTGCTTCTGTTCAAAATCGGCGCGCCGCGCAAAGAAACAAAACGTGAGTAGTACAAAGCAGTTCTGCAATGGCCCTGAAGATTCGTGTTCCGGGTCGGGCAGTAGAAGTAGTAGCCTTGAATTGTCGCCCCAACGGAGCCACCTTACTTCCTTGAGCAGGCTGTTAGTCCGCAACGCACTTTCTAAGGAAGGCCCGATGAACACTGCCTCCGATTCGGCGTCGGAACGAACTGGTACGGAAGCCGCGCGACCGCGGCACTCGTTCAGTCGTCTGTTCGTGATGTTGAGCGTGCTGGGGATCGCCGGCGGGTTGTTGTGGTGGCAGAAGAAGCATCAACCCTTGAAGCTGAATCTCGATGCGACGCCTCGGAAGTTGCTCGCGGACGAAGCGGAATGGCAGAAAGCGGTGGAAGTGCTCAACGCCGAATTGAAGTCGTTTGAAGCCGCCGCGACCGCATTTCTTAAGGAACGATCAACACGATTACTGGCGGGACAATTTGAACTCCCGCTGGATGCGCACAACACCGCGACGTTTCAACAGGCCACTGCGGAGTTTCGTCGGTTGGAGTTGGCCACGTATCGCGAACGAACAACCGATCTCGGGGACGCGCGCGACAAATCCATCGCCTTCTTCGAGGCCTACTTCCACGAGATTGAGTTCGCGTCACCGATTTCCAAGCGTGCCTCTAGGCAACTGGGTCAGGAGGCACTTCAGGCGGGAGCAAGAGACCCGCTCTTTCAGGTCTATCGCATCGTGGGCGAGTTCGTGGCCGACAATACCGCTCCCGAATTGATCGTCGAAATTGAGGCCGAACTCGACAAGTTGTCGGCGTCGCAGACCTATCCCATGGCCGCATTCATCGGACGGAAATGGCTGTCGAACTTGGCGACGGATGATGTGACCGATCTCAAAGCGGAGCGGTTCTTGGCGGCGATCAAGGCTCTCAAATTGTTCGCTCCCCCTTTAACAGTAGACCCACTCGAATCGCGCGTGAAGCATCTCCAAATCAAGGAGCTGTACCGAAACGCGGACTCCAACGAGCGCCGTCGCATCATCATCGCGCTCACGGAAACACCGGGAGTCGATCCGTGGCTGAGGCATCAGTTCATGGGAACGCTCCTGATCAACGAGGGCTGGCGCATCCGAGGGAGCGGGTATGCCTCCACCGTGTCCGAGTCTCAATGGAAAGGCTTTGGAGAACACATCGATCGGGCCGCGAAGCATCTGATCTGCGCATGGCATCTCCACCCGAAGTTTCCCGAATCTCCGACTGAGATGATCACCGTGGGCAAGGCCGATTCAAAGCATCTGCCGGGAAAGTTCTGGTTTTTTGAAGCGGCTTGGGCACAGCCCGACTACTTCCTGGCCTACAACCACTATCTCTCGGACCTGCTGCCGCGCTGGGGTGGCAGTCACGAGCAGATGCTCGATTTTGGAATCCGCTGTGTACGAACAGGTCGATACGACATGAACGTGCCGCAGTACCTGTTGTATGTCCTGTCGAGCATTGGCAAAGACCTCGAAACGCAGGAGGAGGGTGGGAAACCGGACGACTGGCTCGCCCTCGAAGGGGCATTGACCACACTGCGGCAACTGCATGACGAGATGAAGCAACGCCAAGATTCGTCCGGCAAGACGCTGCTCGAAATGACGACGCCAGACAACCGCAGTTCTCTCGCGAAATACTTGGCCGTTGCCGAAGACTACAAACGTGCGGTCGAAGTTCTTGATCTGGGAGGCGACGCCGATGGCGTTTCCAATTATGAGTCGAGGGAATTCGCGGGCGCGGCCACTCGCGCCCTGTGGCGCGGCCTGGCGGGACCGCACGCCGTCGAATACCGCTCGTTGAACGAGGTGTTTCTGAAGTTTGTCACAGAGCCGGACAGCGGTCCTTCACCGACCGACTTGCAGACTCAGGCTCAAGCATTGCGAAAGAAGGATCCGTCGGAGAAGACCCAGCCTCTCTTCGATTTCGTGAATCAGCGGATTGAGCTGCGATTGGCCTTTGACCGAGGCGACTGGGTTCCGCTGCCCGTCACGGGAGCCGACACCCATCTGTGGTGGTACTGGCGCGACTGGATGCGGTTCCCTGAGGACGATGTCGTGGAAGTCGGCGGCAACAAAGAGGGAAGCGCCATTCAAATGGCCCTCCGCGTGCGGTTTCCCGTCCCGTATGAGTTCGAGGCAGGGTTGGAGCAGATTGGCGAACGCCTCCCGCGCGTTCCGGTTGGTCTATTGATCGGCAATCACCATCATGTCTTGAGGAACTCTGATCGAATCACCTCCTCGATGACTCTCTTCAAACCGATCATTTCTCTGCCAGGAGAGCCGCTGGAGGGTGTGTATGTCGGAGTCAGGCATGGTGGGGCAGTTGCGAACCCGACCACTTTCGTGTTCCGACAGCGTGCCAATGCCAGAGCCGGAGTCATGGTCTGGCCAACTCGATTCGTTCCCGTGTGGCAGGGAGCCACTCAATTCGTTGGCCAGAACACGATGGACCATTTTGTGGGAACGAGTGAGATCGCCATCGGTCAAACCGTGCCCAGAAGCACGGACGCCGCTCAGGGGATGCGCGTCTCCAAGCCTCGGATTCGGCGGTTGTCGTTTGGTCCCCCACCCGCCACCGCAGCGACATCAGCGGAGCAACAGACTTACTTTGAACAGGTCGTGCAGGCTCATCCGGACGACGCGAGCGCGCACAAAGCGTTGTACTTTCTCTGGCGGGAACGAGATCGCGCCGGTGCGATGATCCATCTCGAACGGGCACTGAAGTTCGGTCCCGAGCTTTCGGGTTTGCATCAAGAACTGGCTTGGAAGCATCTCGACAATCACGACTTCACCGCGGCACTCCAAGAATTTGAGACGGAGTTTCGGCTGACGGTTGCCAGTTTTTATACCCGGTCTTGGCTCGTCAAGTTACTCCTGTGCCACCCCGATGAGACGCTACGCAATGCCAAACGCGCGCTCCAGATATTTGAAGCCTCGGAGACGCTCAAGGCGTTTTATGGCAGTGCTCCCGAACAACAATTAGCCCGTGCGCGTCCGATGGTCTTGGCCGAGAGAGGCGACTTTGACGAGGCCCTGAAAGCGCTCGATCAATTGGATACCAAAGTCGCCGATGACGAGTTGGAACGACAATTGGTGGCGCAACAGCGGGTGGCCTATCAACAACGCCAGCCATTCCGCCTGCAACCCAATTCCCTCAAGCGGCCCGTCACCCTGACCAACGTTCTGCAATCCACACCCTCAGAATCAAACGCCCCCTCGGCTCTTCAGCCCGCAAATGGAAGTCACAGAGAATGAACACGACGACGCCTCCAATGTGAACCAGTCGCGCCGCTCGGAGACTCTGCAATGAGCCGTCATGTCAGAGGGAATAACAAAGGTGTAACAAAGGTGTCAGGAACCGAATAAAGGTTCGTAGGATGGACGCCCTAGTCAGGGCCAGCGCACACTAAGTCCTTTGTGCGTTGAGAATTTCGAGGAGGATGTCGAAGTTCCAGCCGCAGCGTCGGCGTTGCATGGCGAGGCTGTGGCCGTCGGTGTGTTGTTTTAATAATGACAGGGTGAAGCGGTTCAGCCACGCGAAGTTCTCGCGCAGTTTGGCGTCGCGGATGCGGGACTCGTCTTCGCGATCGGTGATATCAAGACTCCAGTGGCAGGCGTTTTCGAGACTCCCGTGGCTGCGCACGGCGCGGGCGATGCGATTCACTCCCATCGCGAGGCTGCTGATGAAGTACCGCGAGGCGTAGGTTTGCTGGCCGTCGCGCAGCGACATCAGCATCACCACGGCAATCGTCTTCAGGCCTGTCCAGCGATTGAACTCGTCCAGCGACCGAACCCGGCAGCGTCTGGGGAGCGGGCAGTGGGATCACGATCCGTTGTTCGTTCCGGCCGTGGCTCGTCTCGGTCGTGACG
>JAYTGQ010000496.1:0-5162 GCA_043733345.1 Schlesneria sp. | reverse complement strand
TGCGTGCGCCGTTCGGGGCGGGCGGGCACTCCACCTACGACCTGCTTCGCTGGCGAAATTACGTCGATCTCAAGCACTCCGATTGGGTGCGCGTCTACGTCGAGATGATTGATGCCTCGATCTATAACAACGATCTGCCAATAACGGGGATCGACAAGAACCGCTGGGATCTTCAGAACGCCTTCATCGATCTGAAGGTTCTCGAGCGAGACGACAAGCCGGTCTGGTTCCGCGTGGGACGACAAGAGCTGCTGTTCGGTTCGCAGCGACTGGTCTCGCCGCTCGACTGGGCCAACACGCGCCGCAACTTTGAAGGATTGAGATTAAACAGTCCCGGCACGAACTGGGACTTGGACGCGTGGCTGGTGAATCCTGTCAACACCGCGACGTTCGGCGCGGGGGGCGGAGCCGGGCCGGGACTGGGCGTCCTCAAGAACGACGACAAGTTCGATGCGCCTCAGCGTCACATCCTCTTCGGCGGCGGCTGGGCCACCTACAAGGGGATCAAAGACCACACGTTCGACACGTTCTTCTTGTACGACCATCACGACAAACTCTTTCCCGGTGGCAACGGCCTTCCCGCCGCGGGACCGTTGGCGTCGAACAGCTTCCCCTTGGGTGATCGATACACGCTCGGGACGCGCTGGCTGGGAACCATGCCCGTCGATGGAGGCCAACGTGCCTACCTCACCGACGTGGAAGGGGCCTATCAATTCGGAAACAATAAAGGCCAGAGTGTTCAGGCGGGATACATCGTCACTGGCGGCGGTCACACGTGGAAGACCGCTCCGTGGGAACCAACCGTCTGGATGTTCTACGACTGGGCCTCGGGCGATCAGAACCCGACCGACAACGTGAGCGGCACGTTCTTCCAACATTTCGGTCTGGTTCACGCTTACATGGGTCTGATCGACAATGTGGCGCGGCAAAACATCAGTGACATCAACTACCGCGTGCAGGTCAAGCCGACCAAAAAGGTGCAACTTCAAGCCGCGCACCACTTCTTCCGGCTGGCGACGGCCAATGACTCGCTGTACACGGTCACGGGGCAAAGGTTCGGCGCTGCGGGAGGTCACGGCGGCGATATCGGCCAAGAGTTAGACCTGCTGGCGACCTACACCATCAACCAGAACGTCAGCATTGAGGCCGGCCAATTCTGGTTCTGGTACGGCGACTACATCCACAATGTCCAGCCAACTCGCGATGACGCCCGCCAGTTCTACGTGCAGACGACGATTCGATACTGATCTACGCCGTCCCTGGCCAGATGAAGCCACTTTGTAGGACGGGCACTCTTGCCCGTCCTCATTTTTTGAAAGGCGGTGAAACAACACAACAACACCGGTCGCGTTCGGCTACCAGGCCATCGCCTCATACTACTCACGTTTTGTTTCTCCGCCGGGCGCGCCGATTTTAGGGGCTGGGCATTTTTGGTTCCGAGCGCTTTTGGGCGTAATCAAAGAGGTTAGAAACGCAGAGGGCACGCGGAGAGGAGAAATTCAGGGGGACGGTGCTCCTGGCATTCTCTGCGATCTCCGCGCCCTCGGCGTTTCTCAGGGGCCGTGCCTTTCACTTGGGTTGCGGCGGAACGAAGTGAAGCCGCGCTGGGGAATTGGGGGCGTTGTGTGCCACGGTCACGGAGCTTCGACGTGGCCATGAGACGGGGAAACGGGGAAACGGCCAACACATTCTCGCACGGCCTCGTCGAAGCTCCGTGACCGTGGCACCCGCTTGAATGCAGCGCTGGCCCGCGTTCGGTATCTACCACGGTTTCACTCCTCTGGAATGTCGATATCCTGTCGCTTCCGATTCGCATCCTCATTCCATTCTCTGCGAATCGCTGACCCGGTATCTAACGCTCAGACAGGAGAACAACCGTGACACGCATCCTCATCGTGGACGATTCCGTCATCGATCGAAAACTGGCAGGCAGCCAGATTGAAAAGCACACGGACTGGACCATCGAGTACGCCACCAACGGGCTGGAAGGTTTGGAAGCGATCCGTCGCGAGCAGCCGGACCTAGTGCTGACCGACATGCAGATGCCCGAGATGGACGGCCTCGAATTGTGTCAGGCGGTGCGGCGCGAATTCCCCGGCGTGTCGGTCATTCTCATGACGGCCCGTGGCAGCGAAGAGATCGCGATGGAAGCCTTGCAGGCGGGGGCCGCCAGCTACGTTCCCAAACGCGGCTTGCGGCAGCAGCTCATCGAGACCGCGCGGCGCGTGCTGTCAGCGCGCCAAGATGATCGTGTTCAACGCGAGGTCTTGCGACGGATGCAGTCGCGCACCGAGACGTTCGTTCTGGAGAGCGATCTCGATCTGTTGCTCTCGTTGTCGCGCTATCTGCAACTCGCCTTGGCGACGCAATGGGGTCTCGATCTTTCCGCCCGGATGCAGATCGGCATGGCACTCGAAGAGGCTCTGCTGAACGCGATGTATCACGGCAACTTGGAAGTCGATTCCAAGTTGAAGGAGGTCGATTTCGCGGCGTTCTATCAACTCGCGGAAGAGCGGCGTGTCACCGCTCCGTTCAGCGAACGTCGGATCTTTGTGGAAGTTCGCTCGACGCCGCTGGGTGTGTCGTACACGATTCGCGATCAGGGGCCGGGCTTTGATCTTGGCAAGCTGCCAGACGCAACCGCCTTAGAAAATCTCGACCGCCCCTGTGGTCGAGGCGTCATGCTGATGCGCGCCTTCATGGACGAAGTTCACTACAACGATCAAGGGAACCAAGTGACGCTCGTCAAACAATGTCCGAGTGAAACGGAAGCGGCGGCATGACGGCGCATCTCATCCGAGCGGGGCGGCGTCAGCCCCCTGGCTCTTGGGCGTTAGCCCGTCTTCCTCTTTCGTCCGTGCCACCCACGTTGGCTGACGAGACTTCCGAACGGGGCGGCGTCAGCCCCCTGGCTCTCACTTTACTAACCCGCAGCGTGAGCGAGGACGAGAGTCAGAGGCGTTTCCCCCTATTTTCCTCGCTCACGCTGCGGGTGACTTGGTCAAAGTGAGTGCCAGTGGGCGTCAGCCCCCCGGTTCTTCGCGGTTGCAACGAGCGGGCTGACTCCCAAGAACCGGGGGGCTGACGCCGCCCCGCTCGGGAACCTCTCGGGGCGGCCAACTGAAGGATGTCATCTGAGTGCGGGCGCACTGCGAATTCCTTCCGCCTACCCAGCGACTAATCGTGTTCGTGATTCATGGCAAGTTCGTGCCGCAGTTCTGTTCCATCCAGCCGACCGCAGCCTGATCAACTGAGCCGCAGCACAGGATGCCCGACGCCGCGACATCTCACCAGTGTGACGAGGCGTACTGAATGAATTGTTATGCAAAGACCGACGAATGGATGAGGAAGCTTCAATCCGGGAGCCGTCGAACGGAGAGCCATCCCCTGTTCCAGGTAGGGTGGGACCAGCTCGCTTCGAGCGCCGGCCCACCATCTGGAAACTTCGAGAGATCATGGTGGACCAGCGCGGCGAAGCGCCACTTGTCCCACCCTACAGCTTGCACAGCCCCAACAAGGCGATGGCACTGCTACTCAGCCGAACGCAATTGACCGAACTGTGTTGTTCAAATACATCGCCCGCCCCGGCTCGATGCCGCTCCATCCCTCTTCGTTCCGAAGTTCCAAGGATTCCCACGATGTGTGTTCGCAGTACATGTCTGGCGTCACTCATTCTGTTCAACGGTTTGGTCTCCACATTTGGGGAGGCAGGAGAAGCCGCTTCGACACCGAAAGCCCGCTCGACGGGGCCAACCCGTTCCGTGGCCGAGAGTCATGAGCCGGACGAATTGCCGCCTCAAAGACCAAGCGAGCGAACCGTTCAAGATGTTCAGAAGTCGCATCCGCGCGAGATTCAGGCTCAGCTCGATGTGATTGCAGAGAACCTTACCGCAGCGGGACTCACCGACGAAGTCAATCGGCTACGCGACCTGCAACGCCGAGTCGGCAGTGAGCATTTTGATCGCCTTGTGACGGCTCAAAAGCGGGCGCAGGCCAAAGTCCCTCAGATCAAACTCCACGTCCAGTGGGTTGAGTACATCAACTCATCAGCGATCACTCCCCTAAGGCAATTGATGGAGCCTGCTCAGCCAGTCGATTCCTCGTCGAACGGCCCGCCAGCCACCAAGCCGAACGGTGCGGGGAAACCAACCGCACGGGTCACGGCGTTTATCGACGAGCTCGTCAAACGGAAGCTCGGGACCGTCGTGACCGATCCGCCCATCACACTCTTGAGCGGCGAGACCACGGAATTTGAACGAGGCCAGGAGATGGACCTCAATATCACAGACAAGGGGAGCAACATGATCCTCACCTTCACGAAGTCAGACTCGCCCACAGAGACCAACAATGGAAAGAACACTCGCTGGGTCGGGACATTTGTGAAAACATCCGTTGCCGTTGCGAAGGACAACCGGATCCACTTCTCGCTCGCGATCGATCATGCCGACGCTGCTCTCAGTCCCATTCCAAGGCGGATTGAAGAGGAGGTCGAAATCTCGGAAGGCCAGTCGCTGATCGTGGGGGGCGTTCCGACATTTCTATCCGTCACCGAGACTCACAGGCTGCCGATGTACGACGATGTTGATGTCACGAACACGAAGCGGTTCTTCCCATTCAAAGTGGGAAGGCAGGACAAGCGGCAAGAACTAAGCGTGGTCACTCCTGGCGCCGCCAGTACAAAGACGGTCCTGGTCGTCATCACCCCTGAAGTTGTTCGACCGCTGGAGTCTGACAAGGCGGTTTCAATTCCAGAAACTCAAGCGACCCGTCAACGCCCCGCCACGATCAAGACGACGGCGGCTCCCGCAGGCAAAGGCCCGCAACAACGAAGGTAAGAGGGCTGTTCATCTAATAGTCCGAGAGTTCACGAGGACTTCACCGTACTCATTTTTCTGCCGCTCTCTTCCTGTCTCCCTGACTTAGGCTGGCAGGATGAAAGAGACAGAAAGAGAGCGGCAGAAAAATTGCGGAGCGCAGAGTCGGGACGGGGAAGTGTGCCGATCCTGCAAAATCTCGGTGTCGTTCTAAAAACGGCATCACGCATCCGACAGCTATTCTCGGACTTAGCAGCCTGTTGAAAAACGGCTGTCGGGAGGGCGAGGCTCCTGCCGAGCCGCGAGAAACAAGCGACTTTCCTCACGCACATGGCTCGGCGGGAGCCT
>JAYTGQ010000495.1:0-1744 GCA_043733345.1 Schlesneria sp. | reverse complement strand
AAACGGGCTGTCTAGCACGCTCGAACTAGCACGGATGGCAAAGCCGGGGCACGGATGAAGAGCAGAAGCCAGAGTCGAACACTTTCACCGAGGATGCTTGATCTGAATTGTGTAGAGACCAATGGGCTTGCCCCGCTGGCTCGCGGGTTTTTGCACTACTGAATTACTGAGCGTGAAACCCCCAAGTACTGCAAAAACCTGAATCCACCGGGGCAAGCCCGGTGGGGTTTGAATGCGTGATGACCAAACGACTTTTTCCAAAGACTTCCCATGACCGAACCTTTCCCTCCCCAGCTTCCTTCACACGCCGAGTCGATCCTGCGCTGCGTCGTGCCGCGTGTCGTGCCGATGGATGCGGCACTCTCGCAGCACGTTTCACAGGGCTACTGGGACTGGCAATCGCAGTTCGATCGTGATCCTCACGCCAGCCCGTTGCAGCACCCCGATTTCGTGTTGGCCGAATGGGAAGGGGCACGAGTTGCCTCTCCGCTGAAGCCGGTGCTGTTGCGAGCCGGGACCGACGGTGAGTGCGTGGCGCTCGGCATCTTGATCCCGAAGAGTATTCGTTCGGGACAGGTCGGCAGTGTCGGACCAAGCTGGATGCTGCACGGCTTGCGACTGGCGGGAGGCCGTTTCTTATCGGGACACGAATCGTATGAAACTCAATCGTCCTTGCTGGCTGCGGCGACCAAGCACTGCCGGTCGGTCGGAGCCGCCTTCCTGTTGATCGAAGACTTGGACGAGCGTTCACCGCTCTTCGGAGCCGTTCAAAACGAAGCGGCTCATGGCTGCCGGGTCTTCGCCACACATGAGACTCAGCCGCGCTGGCGCATCCAGTTTCCTCCGAGTGCCGACGAATACTGGAAGACGTTTTCGAGTCGTTCGCTCAGCAAGTTCCGTCGCAGCTTGAAGAAGTTCGGCAACGTCAAACTGGAGCGAGTCACATCACTCGAACAGATCCCCGAATTCCTGAGTGCCGCGCATGACATCTCGAAAGAGAGCTGGCAGTCACGTCAGTTTGGCCTGCGGATTCGCAACGATGAGAAGGAATTGCACGAGATGTCGATCCTCGCGCAACACGGGCTGCTGCGCAGTTATTTGTGGGGGATCGAGGGCCGTCCGTCCGCGTTTGCGATCTGCAATCAACATCGCGGTTGCTTCCGCTACGAAGAGATTGCTTACCGCCACGAGTACGCCCAGTTCTCGCCCGGCCGCGTGATGCTTCAGCAGATCGTGGAAGACTTGCTCCAGCACGACTCACCGCACACGTTCGACTTCGGCGGTGGAGATGCGGAATACAAACGGCAGTTTGCCAACGTGGAAAGCCGCAGCGGCACGGTGTGGCTCGTCCCGCGCACCTGGCGCGCGGGGGCAGCACTCGCCTACATTCAAGGAGGTCGGAAATTGAGATCGACGGCGCGGGCTGTCGTGCAAAAGTATGGACTGGCCACGCAGGCGCGCCAGTGGATTCGTCGCGGTGGAACGGCCACGACGACCGCACACAGCGACCGACAGACAGCAGAGCCAAGCAACGCAGACGAACGCGAACCCGCATGATTCATGAGGCACCACGGAAAACCCAGCGCGGTCTTCGGCCGCAACCAAAACTGGAACAGAAGGAAACGAAGGTAACAAAGGTCCGGCCGTCGCGTGACTTCGGCAATACCGTCTGACTCTGCTGGATCGCTCCGCCCTTCGTTCCCTTCGTTTGCTTCTGTTCAAAATCTGCGCGCCGCGCAAAGAA
>JAYTGQ010000494.1:0-5165 GCA_043733345.1 Schlesneria sp. | reverse complement strand
GAAATCACCGGCGGCTAGCGCCTTGCCGCTCACATCACACAACTTTCAACACGAATGGCGGAGAACCAGAAGAACCTTCATCGTGTTTTTGACCTCATCTTCTTGTCCACCCTCTTCTTGTTGATTTCAACTGCGGCTGAACCGCGCCGGGAAACCTATGCTTCACCCTCTTTCGCTGCGTGATGGCGAAGCGAAGCGAGGTCACACAGACCGGCGTTGCCCGATTTCCAGCTTCGCCGTTAAGATTCCGCCCGCGCGAGCGACCGGTCGGTGACTTCTTCCTCGTGCCTCTTCCCCTCAAGCCTGTTGAACACGGATGTGTCATGAGCGACTTCCTGAGACGAATCGTTTTGTCGGGGATATGCCTGTTGGCCGCGACGCTTTCGTCGGTTCAGGCTGCTGACGATTTGGGCGTGCGTGTCCCAGACGGCTTTGAGGTGGTCGAGTTCGCGGGCGACGATCTCGCGCACGACATCTATTCCATGACGATCGACTCGCAGGGGCGCGTCGTCGTCGCGGGAGCGGGCTACGTCAAGATCCTGATCGACCGTGATGGCGACGGAAAAGCGGATGAAGCCAAGCTGTTCTCGGACTCACCCAAGAACGGCGCGATGGGGATGTACTTTCACGGGCGGTCTCTGTTGTGCGTGGGCGACGCCGGGCTGCTGCGGTTCAAAGACGCAAACGGCGACGATCAAGCTGACGGGCCTCCCGATGTGTTCCTCCGCACCAAGACCGGCGGCGAACACGATGTGCATTCGATTCAGCAGGGACCGGACGGCTGGTGGTACGTCATCGCCGGGAATGGAGCCGGGATCACCAGCAAGTACGCGACGCTGCCGTCGTCGCCCGTGAAGCAGCCGCGCGCGGGTGTCCTCTTTCGACTGAAGCCCGATCTGTCCGGCGGCGAACTCCTGTCGCATGGCCTGCGCAACGCCTACGACTTCGCCTTCAATGGTCAGGGCGATCTGTTCACCTACGACAGCGATGAAGAGCGAGAAGTGTCATTGCCGTGGTATCGCCCGACGCGCGTTTTTCACGCGCTGACGGGAGTCGATCACGGCTGGGTCAGCAAAAGTTGGATGAGACCCGAAGGGCTGCTCGACTCACCCTCCACGATCGCGTCGTTTGGTCGCGGCTCACCGACGGGCGTCGTCTGCTACCGACACACCCAATTCCCCGATAAATATCGCGACGCGCTGTTCGTTCTCGACTGGACCTACGGGCGAGTCCATCTGCTCCCACTGAAGTCTGCCGCCGACACCTGGTCCACCGAGCCGGAACTGTTCATGAGCGGCACCGGTCAGAACGGCTTCGCCCCGACGGATGCAGAAGTCGGCCCGGACGGTTCGCTCTACGTCAGCATCGGGGGGCGCGGGACTCGCGGCGGCGTCTATCGCATCCGGCACACGCTCGGTGAGAAGCTCCTCTCCGCGAAGACGGCTCCGGCGGCGAGCGGCCCACCACTCAGTCCAAACTCTGGCAAACTCGCCGCCGTCCTTGAAGCTCCGCAACCGCTGAACAGTTGGTCGCGAACGAAGTGGGTGCCGATCGCCAAGGAATTGGGAGCCGCGCCGTTTCAACAGGCCGCGCTGGACGAAGAGCAACCCGCCGCGAACCGCGTGCGGGCGATCGAAGTGCTGACCGAGTTGTTTCAAGGACTCGATGCCAAGCTGCTGAAAGAGCTGGCTCGCAGTCCCTCGGCCGCCGTTCGCGCGCGGGCGATCTGGAGCTACGGACGAACGGCCAGCGAACCTCTCGATCCGGCCCTCGTGAAGCTGTATCTCGACGACAGCCACCCGCAAGTCGGTCGTTGCGCACTCGAACTCTGTCTGAGTCGCTCCGAATCGAGCCTCAACTGGACGCCGCTGTTGCCGAGCATCGCGAAGCGACTCGGCGGCGCGGACCGCTTCAATCGCGGACTGGCGGCGAACGTCGTCGCGCGGCTGGACGACAAGCAAGTGACGAACATCTCGACCGAGGCGACCAAAGTCGGTGTGCGGGCCGTCGTCAGCTATGCCGCCGGTTGGTTAAGCCGTACGCCAGACGGGGCTGCTCGCATCCGCAGCATCGTGCCGTCGCTGGCCGTCGCGGTCCTGAAGAAGCGTGAGAACACGATCGACTTGAAACTCGATGCCGTCCGATTACTGCAACTCGCACTGGGTGACATGGGACCGCTCGCCGGTCGGTCCCCCGTGTTCGATGGCTACGCGAGCACGATCGACTTGGAAGAGTTCGAGCGGGAACTCGATCCGCTGCGCGTGCAGTTGGCCGAGGTCTATCCGACCGGAGACGCACGGCTCGATCGCGAGTTGATTCGGCTGCTGGCGATGCTCACGTCGTACAGCAGCAAGCTGGTCGATGCCGTGTGCGACAAACTCACCGACGAATCCGATCCGATCGATGACCTGCATCATCTGATTGCCGTGGCTCGGCTACCGATGACGCACTCGGTGAAGCAGCGCGACGTACTGGTCAAGGCCCTCGTCAATTTGGAGTCGAAAGTCGCGGCGAAGAAGTTGCCACAGGACGCCAGTTGGAGCGATCGCGTCAAAGAGATGTGGGTCAAGCTCGCGCTGTCCGACGACTTTCTCGCGGCATCGCTCGTCGGGCATCCGGCCTTCGGTCGGCCCGGTCACACGATCTTCCTCAACCAGATGCCGCCCGAGTTGCTTCCGGCCGCGCGAACGGCTTTCGTCAAACAGATCGCGTCGGACAGTGACTATGCGTGGACCAACGAAGTCGTCTTCGCGCTCGGCGACACGGACGATGCGACTCACCGCGAGTTGCTCCGCGCGCAGGTCAATCGCTTCACCGTGCGCGGCAGCATCCTCGTGATCCTGAGCCGGAACCCGGTCGCCGCCGACCGCAGCCAGTTCGTCGAGGGACTCGACTGGTCGCAGACGGAGGTTCAAACGGCGTGCTTGTCCGCGTTGGAAAAACTCGGCCCGAGTACACAGCCCGACGAGCAACTCGCGCTGCTCAAGTCGCTCCGCCGACTCGGTGCCGATGAGCGCGAGTTCGCCGCACGCGAGAGCGTCGTCGCGCAGCTCGAACGCAACAATGGGCAGCGGTTTCCGTTCGTGGTCGGCAAGCTGGGACATCGGCCTCAACCCGAAACCGTCCGTCGCTGGACCGAATGGTGTGAGAAAAAGTGGCCTGTCGAAACCGCCACACAACTCGGTGGCAACGATGCGGAGTTCTCGAAAATGAAGACGCTGCTGGCAGAAATCGATTGGAATTCGGGCAACGCCACGCGCGGAGCGGCTCTGTACGCCAAGCGGTCCTGCACGCAATGTCACGGTGCGAAAGGGGCACTCGGCCCCGATCTGTCCGGCGCAGCGAACCGCTTTTCAAAAGAAGACCTCTTCGCCGCGATCCTGCTCCCCAGCCGCGATGTCCCCGCTCGCTACCAAACGACGCTCGTCCAGACGCGCGACGGCAAAGCGTTCTCGGGACTGATCATCTACGAGTCCGTGGACGGTTTTCTGCTCCGCAACGGCACCGGTCAAACCTTCCGCATCGAGACACACCAAGTCGAAGAACGCCGCAAGTCCCCCGTCTCACTGATGCCAGCGGGCCTGCTCAAAGACCTCACACCAACCGACTACGCCGATCTCTTTGCCCACCTGCAAACCCTGACAGCAGCGAAGTCAGTTCCTTGAGCCGTAGGGATCCTCGCACCAATTACTGTCGGGAATTGAAAGTCGTAGTCTGGACGCCCTCGTCCGGACGAGGGCATCCAGACTACAGTTTCTGCGACAGTAATTGATGCGCCGATCCTAACGGACTTCTCACCTCTTCTTCACGATTTTTTAACCATCGAGAGCCACTCTACGCCGCAGTTCGGGGTCGGTCTGAGCCATCAGATATATTCCCTTGAACAGGTGCCTTCTTGAGGGAGTGTTCCCTCGGCGATTCGTGGTTTGAGAAGAGGAGTTCACAGATGTTGGTCGCACGTCGGAAGCGGTCAGTTCGAGGGTTCACATTGATCGAGTTGTTGGTGGTGATTGCCATCATTGCAGTTTTGATCGCGTTGTTGTTGCCAGCGGTCCAGCAGGCGCGCGAGGCCGCTCGCAAGACAGAGTGCAAAAACAATCTGAAGCAGATGGGACTGGCGTTGCACAACTACGAGAGTACGTTCGGTTGCTTCCCTGCCGAAAAGTGGGAGTTCAAGCCGCCGGTGGTTCCTGCATACTGGGCAAATAGCTGGTCGCAGATGATCCTGCCATATCTCGATCAAACCTCCATGTACAACAATTACAACTTCAACAAGAGTTGGGATGATCCGGCGCAGTACGGCATCACGAGTAAGGATATCAAAGCATTCGCCTGCCCCAGCACTCCGAGTCAGCGGCTTGGGGGCGGTGATTTCGGGACGGCTTCTCCTGTCAGCACTGCGGGAGGGTTTGTCATTCCAGCAGGCGGCTATGGCCGGGCGGATTACATGGCACTCAGCGGCGTCCGCTTCAGCCTGTACTACGCGACCGGCACCGCTTCGCCCCCCGCCATGCTGCTTTCCAGTCCGCTGGATAATCGCTGGCCATGTGCCATGCACACGTCGTTGATCACCCGTATTCGCGACATCAGCGACGGCATGTCGAACACGATGATGGTTTGCGAAGCCGCTGGTCGCCCCGGATTTTATTTTGGATCGAGTAAAAAGCGTGATCCCAACAAGGCTCCGAGCGATGGTTATGGATGGGCCGATATCGGCAACTCGGGTGCCGTTGACGGTGCGACTTCCAATGGGCTGACTACGAACAGTGCCATAAAACCGACCGTTGTTGGCAATCTGCCAACCTGCACGCCAGCAAAGTGTCCCGGAAACGTGTTCATCAACGCGAATAATTCCAGCGAGTTTTTCTCGTTTCACACTGGCGGTGCGACGGTCTTAATGGCGGATGGCTCGGTGCGATTCGTCAGCGAGAACATGTCGGCCGTGACGCTCGGTGCCGCACTGACGCGAGGTGCAGGCGATGTCCTTGGCGAGTTCTAATCACTTCACCGCGACTTGATCCACGCGAGCGCAGAGGCCAGTACTCTGCGCTCTTTTTGTTTTACGGCTCTCCGCCATTTGTGTTGGATGTCCATCATCAGCCGCCGGGCGCTAGCCCCGGTTGCGGCAAATTGCACCCGGGGCTCCCGCCCGGCGGCTCATTCGC
>JAYTGQ010000493.1:0-5176 GCA_043733345.1 Schlesneria sp. | reverse complement strand
GCAACGCCCCGCGCGTCGATGGCAAAACAGCGTTCCACATCGCTCGACGCGCGGGGCGTTGCCCACGCGGTTAAACGAGGCAATGGCCTCACTCTTGGCCGCGCGAGGTATAGAACACGGGCTAACGCCCAAGAACCGGGGGGCTTACGCCACCCCGCTCGGATGTCTCATCCGAACACCACACCGCGCGAAGAATAGGCTTTGAGGTTTCCTCCCCTCACCGTCCCGTGGTCCTCAACGCAGGCGACACGGGAGCGGGGCCGAACCGCAGCGTGTCGAGCAACTCGCGCTCACGATTGGCCAGCGCTTCGACCTGCGGCGTATCGACTGTCACCGAGAGCGATGCCTGTCGGCCGGTGGGGTCGGCGATGAGATAGAAGATCCACGTCAGAGGTCGCGCGCCTTCGGCACCGCTCACTACGATGCGATAGACGTAGCTGCGGTCAGTCGTCGTGATGACCTCGCCTTGGCCAAGCTCTTTCAATCTCTCGCCCAATGCCTGACGGATGTCCCGCTGAAAATCGGCCACCGGCAAATGATCGCCCGGCTTGGCGGGAGCGATCGGCGCGAGATCGCACTGCGCGATGAAATTCCCTTGGTCGATCAGACGAAAAACGGCCGCCTTTTCTTGAATCTTCCAGAGATGCCAGTGGCGCGGGTACTCGAACCCGATGTTCCACGGCGACTCGAACCGCAACGCCGTCGCCGAGGCCTTCGGTTCTTCGCTCGCAGCATCGAGATACTTTTGATCGGAAAGTCGCCCCGGAAGTTGCGCTGGCTTACGGATCAACCGGACCCGCGCGGTGAACTCGAACGCCGGTGAGACCGGGCCGAACCCACGTTTCTCAACCTGAGTGAAGTCGCACTGCGTGATGCAGCGATCCTTGAGGTCGTACTCATAGAAGCCCGTGACGGTCACTTCACTGATCGCACCGATGGCCGCTCCTTCCAGCTTGCCTTCGATCTTGATGCGGGCGATCTGCTTCTCAACCGACGCGAGCGAACAGGTCAACTCGCCCTTTGAGATCGCGTCGATCGCCGTCAGCATTTGGAAGGCCCAACCGGGCACGGTCCACTTGTCGCCGACTTCGATCTCCTTCGACGGGAGTAATGCAATCAGTGCGAGGCTATCGGCCGGAGACCGCAGCAGGTCGAGTTCATTCGACGTGAACGCCCCTCCCAAACTGTACAGCTCGACGCCGTCCACCCGTCCCTGCGCGACAACGAGTTTCAACCGATCATCCAGCTTCGACGAGGACTTCTCGGTCCCAACAACGATGTCGGATTGAGTCGTCTCGTAATCACGAATCGAACGAAACGCCTCCGCCTCACCACCAGGGCCGAGCATCCTGCGCTCGCGATACGACAACGCGGCCGACGCGCTCAGCTTGAGCGGCTCCACGTTCGGTGATGGCTGCGTCTTGCCATTCACATCCACTCGCGTCCCGCACCCAAAGACGCGCGCATCATCCACCGGCTCTTCCAGCTTGAATTTCTCGGCGGCAAAGCCTGTCAGCCCGAAGGCGATAGCGGCGACAAACAACAAGCTCTGGCAACACGTCTTCAACATAGCGATCCTCCTGATCGGTAAATGATGTCCTGATTCTCTAAGCGGATTCAGCACCGTAGGACGGGCACTCCTGCCCGTCCTGTCTTGGATTTTAAAGCCGGACGGGCAAGAGTGCCCATCCTACAAATCGCGTTGCCGACTTCGGTCACTCTTCAACTCGCCGTCTTCAACAGTGTCTGTTCGATCACCAAACCATTTCGTTCGGCCATCGCTTGCGCCGTTGAGACCAGCCCGTCCACATCGAGTCCAATATCGGCGAGCAACTCCTCCCGTTCGCCGTGCTCGATGAAGCGGTCGGGAATCCCGAGACACTTCAAATTGTTCGTGCTGACACCCGCCGCGTTGGCCGCTTCAAGAACCGCCGCGCCGAAGCCGCCGCAGAGGGTGTTCTCTTCGACGGCGATCACGAAGCCCGATTCTTCGAGTGCCCGGAAGATCGTCGCTTCGTCAAGCGGCTTCGCGAACCGCGCGTTGATGACGCCGACATCCAGCCCTTGTTCTTGCAGCCGTTCCGCCGCTTGCACGCACGTCGGAAAGAAGGCTCCGAACGCGAGAAACATCCCGTCCGCACCCCACTGCCAGACCTCGGCTTTACCCAGTTCGACCGGCTGCTCGGGACGTTCGACCTGCTCGACGTTGGCCTTCGGATAACGGATCGAAACCGGCCCCGAATGCGATAGCGCGAAGTCGAGCATCGGCGCGACATCCAATTCATCTCCCGGAGCCATCACCGTCATGTTCGGGAAGACGCGCATATACGTGTTGTCAAAGACGCCGTGATGCGTCGGCCCATCGGGACCGGCGAGGCCGCCGCGATCAATGCAAAACGTGACAGGCAGATTCTGTAGCGCGACCTCTTGGAAGATATGGTCGAAGCTGCGTTGCAGGAACGTGCTATAGATGTTCACGATCGGACGGAGGCCGCTTTTTGCCATGCCGCCCGCGAACGCCACCGTGTGCGCCTCACAGATGCCCGTGTCGAAGAACCGCGTCGGGAAATCCTTGCGGATGCGACCGAGCTTGTTCCCCTCGCACATCGCCGCCGTCAGCACGCAGACCTTTTCATTGAGTTGCATCGCGTCATAGATCGCGTCGCTCATGACGTTCGTGTACGCCTTCGACGATGACTTCTTCACTGAGACCACTTCCTGCCGCGAACCGCGCACAATCGGCGGCGGCGCGTGGTACAGCACCGGGTCTTCACAAGCCGGATCGAAGCCCTGCCCCTTCTGCGTAAAGACATGCAGCAGCACGGGGCCGGTCACTTCCTTCACCATCTCCAGCGTGCGACGCAGCGCCAGTAAGTCGTGTCCATCGACGGGGCCGATGTAGCGGAAGCCCATCTCTTCAAAGAGCATCCCACCGTGCAGGAACCCTTTCATCGCGTCCTTCAATTGCGAGATCGCATCACGCGACATCTTGCCGACGACCGGCAGCTTGTTCAGCAGCCAGTTCACGTCGCGCTTGAGGCCGTTGTAGAACGGTGCCGTTCGCGCCTTGTCGAGATACTGCGCCAGTCCGCCCACGCGCGGACAAATTCCCATCTTGTTGTCGTTCAGAATGACGAGCAGGTCTTTCTTGAGTTCCGCCGCGTTGTTCATCGCCTCGAAGACGACGCCCGAGGGCAACGCTCCGTCGCCAATGACCGCGACCGATTTGCGACCGCTCTGTCCGAGCAAGTCATCCCCCGCCTTCATCCCCAGTACGGTCGAGACGCTCGCCCCCGCATGGCCCGTCATGAACAGGTCGTACTCGCTCTCGTTTGGATTCGGGAAACCCATCAGGCCCCCCTTGGTCCGGATCGAACGGAACTGCGCGAACCGCCCTGTGATGAGCTTGTGCGGATAGACCTGATGCCCGGTGTCCCAGATCAACCGGTCCTGCGAGAAGTCGTAGACCTGGTGCAGCGCGAGGCACAGTTCGACCACGCCCAAGTTGCTCGCGAAGTGAGCCGACCGCTCCGTCACGAGGTTGCACAGCGCCTCGCGAATCTCGTCGGCAAGCTGCAACAGTTGCGAGTCAGTCAGCCCGCGCAGATCGCGCGGCGAGTCAATCTTCGGCAGCAGTTCATAGTTCATAACCATTCCTTTGGAGTGCAGAGCGTCAGCTCTTTCCACTGATTTCCGAGCGGGGTGACGTTAGCCCCCGGTTCTTGGAATCAGCGACACAGCGAGAACAACCGGGGGGCTAGCGCCCAATGGCACTTACTTTAGAGTCAGACCAATCAGCCGGAACGCGCTAGCGTCCGGGTCTCGATGAATTTGAAAACCGGACGCTAGCGCGTTCCGGCTGATGGTCTAAAGGTCTAAAGTAAGTAAGTGCCATTGGGCTAGCGCCTTGCCGCTCACGTCGTACAACTTTCAACAGGAATGGCGGAGAGCAGATATCTTTAGCCCGGAGGGCGGCAGGTCGTAGCCCACGGCGTGAGCCGTGGGAGATCGTCAGTCGAATTCCGCAGCCCGGAGGGCGACACTTCAAAGGACATCGACAGCAGAACATTCCATGTTGATCGAAGTGTCGCCCTCTGGGCTAACGGAGTTCCTTGTCACTCAACCCACGGCTCACGCCGTGGGCTACCATCTGCCGCCCTCCGGGCTGAAGAGACGAACCGCATTCACGGCCATCTCGTCAGCACCGTCAATTCACGCCGCCGCCATCTCCTTCAATCTCGCCCCCGCCTCCCCGCGCACGAAGCAGCCGACGCGCGGGTCTTCGCTGGCAAAAGCTTCGTCGGGCGTTCCTTCAAAAATCACTTGAGGCATCCCCGGTGCGACGCGACCGAGCGGATAGAGCATCACCACCCGATCAGCCACGCGGCGGACGGTCTGCATGTCGTGTGTGACGACGATGCTGGTGACGTTCCGCCGCGATTGCGTTTGCAGGATCAGTTCGTTGATGACATCGCTCATCACGGGGTCGAGGCCCGTCGTCGGTTCGTCGTAGAAGATCACATCGGGGGACATCGCCAGCGCGCGAGCCAGCCCCACGCGCTTCTTCATCCCGCCCGAGAGGTCCGCCGGCCGTTTCTCAGCGACGTTTGCGGCGAGGCCCACTTCGCGAAGTCGTTCGAGCACGATCTCGCGAATCTCGGGTTCCTTGAGGTCCGTGTTCTCTCGCAGACCAAAGCCAATGTTTTCGTAGACGTTCATGCTGTCGAAGAGGGCCGCTCCTTGAAACAGGTAGCCGAACCGCAGCCGGTCTCGACGCAGGTCGCTCGACGAACGCCCGCGTACCGGACGGCCCTCCCACAACACCTCGCCCTGCGTCGGATCGAGCAGTCCGGCGAGCAGCTTCGTGGTGACACTCTTGCCGCACCCGCTCTCGCCGATCAGCGCGAGCGTCTCGCCGCGCTGGACCTGCACCGTCACCTCGCGCAGCACCGCCTGCGACCCGAAGCTGTGGCTGATCCGCCGCAGTTCGAGTACGGGAGCCGATGATGGCGCGATGTGAGGAGTGGTTGGTTTCATAGTGAACGATTGCGAGCGGAAAAGCCTGACACGGAAAACGGAATCTGAATCACAAGCCTCGTTTAACCGCGTGGGCAACGCCCCGCGTGTCGGCGGGCAAAACAGATTCCAGCGTCGCGCGACGCGCGGGGCGTTGCCC
>JAYTGQ010000492.1:0-1750 GCA_043733345.1 Schlesneria sp. | reverse complement strand
TCCGTTCTCTTTCCGTCGGCACACGGCCCAATATCAAGCGATAGGCCAAACCGATTTGCTCTTCGACGGAACGCTCTTCATTATTTCTCAGGCGCGTCGCTGTGACTTTTGCCGCAGTGGTCACCTCGTCCGCGTTGAGCAGCGTGAGCGACTGAGGCGCGGTGGTGCTTTCTTCGCGAATCGGACAACTCAAATTGCTATCGGGAGTGTCGATGACTTCGAGGAACGGGAAACGCAGGTTGCGGCGGGCGAAGATATAGATGCTGCGACGGGAATGCTCGGACGTTGACCCGCTCGTTGCCCAACCTTGTGCGCCAGCGAACAACTCTTTGGGAATTGGCGGAAAGACGCCCGATCCGCCCATCGCGGGATTCAACTGGTCGCTCACGGCAAGCAATCCGTCGCGAATGACTTCGCCTTCAAGTCGCAAACGGTTCATCCGCCAATAGAGGCGATTGTCGGGGTCAGACTTGGACGCTCGTTTCCAAACGGCGAAATCGTCACTCATGTCCCCTCGCCCCGGCCTTGCGGGGAGAGGGTTAGGGTGAGGGGTCTTCTCTTCTGCTTTCTCTGCCGTCTTCTCTCCGCCCGTCGTGCGCGATCCCATCACCTTCTTGATCAACCACGCGCGGCTCGTCCCCCGGCCAACGTGCTTCAACGATGGTGCTCGCAGGAGTGGTTGATGGTCGAAGGTCGAGGGTTGAGCGTCAGCAGAAGAGGTCGCGTTCGTGGTCTTCGTCGTCCCCTCAACCTTCAACCCTCGACCCTCAACCCCTCCGTGGCAGTTCGCGCAGCGATGAGCCTCGAACAGCACGCGGCCTCGCGCGGCGTGACCGATCTCCGGCGCAGGTGGCTCGTGGAAGAGAATGTGGTACGGCAGTGGTTCGAGCGGGAACTCATTCGACGACCAGAACAGTTTGAGTTGGGCGGCACTTTGCGTGCGAGTGAACATCACCGCGAACGGCTTCTCGCCAAAGCCGAGATCGAATTCGTCGCCGCTCACCCACGCCGGCGTCTCCGTTTCACCACGCACGACAACCTTGTCGTCGATGCGGACCTCAACCTTTCCCTGCACGAAGGCGTGCCAGCGCGTGCGGCCTTCGCCACGCAGCAGGATGCGCCCCGTCCACTGGGCGGTGAACGGCCCGGCGGCGAGTCGTTCGTCGGGCGCGGCGTTGCCCCACACGAACGCGAGGTCCGGATCGACGCGTTGCACCGTGTGGATCTTCGTCGAGTACGTTGCCAGCAATCCGGACGGCAATTCGTCGTCATCGTCCTGCGCGAACGCGAGTGTCGGCATGAGCAGAACGATGAGCAGCCAAAGGCAACGATGTCTCATCTCGATTCCTTACGCATGGCTATTCGGCGACATCGAACTTCTCTGTCGGCGACAGTCTTATCGACAGCCGATCACCCTGTCCAAGCCGATAGACTTCTCTCGGCCATGACGGAGACATTCCCGCGTTTAACCGCAATACCGTTCGTCTAACAGCCTGTTGAAAAAGGGAATAGAAGCCTGAAGCGCGAGCGAAGGATGTCGCAAATGCGGTCGAATTCGGCTCGGAAATCCTTCGCTCGCGCTTCAGGCTTCTATTTTCAACAGGCTGCTAAGCGCAAGCCACAGTCTCCTGCGACCTTGTGATTGGTAAGGTCCCAAGGCAAACCAGGAGACGGTGGCGATGCGTGAGCAAGGAAGCTCGACGTTTTCTGTGGATGAGTCCGGGTGGTGTTTGGATCGATTGGCCGGATT
>JAYTGQ010000491.1:0-5183 GCA_043733345.1 Schlesneria sp. | reverse complement strand
GTTTTCGCATACACCGGCGGCTAGCGCCATGCCGCTCACTCAAGCATCCAACACAAATGGCGGAGAGCCAAAATTCACCAGCCACGTCACCAATGCGTCATCCTGCCTCGGCAAAAAAACGGCCATGAGAAATCTCCGTGTGAGTGTGACTCCAAACCGTGATCCACTTCGGAACGCCCGTTCCCAAGTTCGCCCCCTTCAGACTCGTTCCCGTGCCGACCGCTCCCAAGTTCGGCCTGACCGTGCTGGAGTCCGTCTCGACCGTTCCCGTGTTCGGAGCGTCCGAACACGGGAACAGCGATGATTTCCCCTGTTCGGTGGTTCCGACCCCGTGTTCCACCCACCCGTTCCCGTGCTCCGTTGCGCCGAACTCGGGAACGCTCCGGCCGGACAGGAACCAATCTCACCCAGTCAGAGCCTCCAGACAGAATCCATCCCCTGAATTTCTAAGAGGTTACGTCCACGTTTCCTCATGGTCAGCATCCCACTCCGCTCGCACGCGGACGCAACTCACTCACATTGGCTCCCTCCGCCGTTGCCAACACCACAAACTCCGCACGCTGAGACATCGGAGACACATCTTTCCAAGCCATGACTGACCTCCTTCCAGAGGCCCGTCAGCATGACCGAAATGTGTTACCCATGTCCCCAGTCTATACAGAAGCAAGCTGGGCCACCCCGCGATGCCCGCTTTGCATCTCAAAATTTCTTCATCGTAACAGTCAAAGGTCTTTTCCAGAGAATCGGAAACATTCGTGGCCGCCGCTGCACCCATTTATTTGAACCATCCTTGATCCATCCATCAGGAGTCGTTCCCAATACAATTCCAAACTCATACCGGCCCGGTGCCGACGGTGATTTGAAACGACTCGACAACATTGCCGTTTCCCCGGAATTGTCGGTTTTCACTCGCATTCCATACATGAAGCCCATCGGTCGGCCAGTCCGCCACCGCGTCGAGAATGCGACGTTGAACACGGGATCGAATCGGTCGTTTGGACGATCGGGGCCTGGGTCAGGGAGAAACGGAAGCCTGTCCGTATACGATTTCTCACCGGAGTCCACGATCACGAAAGGCAGTGCATTCGAGTGTGCGTTGCACGACCACGTGTATTCGCGTCCCGCCTCCAAGAATGGAAGTTCATTTCCCACCGGTACACCATCAATGGCAACTTCCGAAAACGTGACCATGTCTGCGCAATATTCGGGTGATATCCACCAACAGAACACCGCCATCCCGATGAACGGTATGCAGATCACGATTGAAACCCACAGCCGATATTTCCACAGACGTTGAATACATTGATGCAGCACGTCGTTCATTCACCACTCCAGACTTCATAAACCAGATGACGTTTCACCACCATTTCGAGTGCCCAGGGAGTGCCATACCTTCACGTCGATGCCATTCACCACAAACCGAACCGAACCGTCACAGAATCCGACATTGACTCCAAATCGATGGAGACTCGTTGGCGGTGACATTGGCCCGGTCATCGTCGCAGCCGATGGCATACACGCTCTGGAGTTCGGGGGCCGTGTATGGTTGTAGCTCGGCACGCGGACATTGAAAGGATTCCCTGAAAAGTGGGGAACCGCACCCGCCGCCCCGGAGTCGCACTCCGCACACATGGCTTGCATGTCTTGAGGCAGGCTAAACGTTCCGGTAGAGTTCCAAATGTAGCGCAGCGGATTCTGATCCGCCAACGCCTGATCGAATGCGGCAAGATATTCGACATCTGAAGCCGCCACCGATGTCAACGAGATCAGTTGCTCGCTGGCCAGGGCCGTCGATGTCAGCCCATCAGTGATATTGCGGAACGAAATGACCTTCGTTGGATCGACGTCACCGAACCCAACGCCGTCACTCACGCCACGTTGACCGACTCCGAACAATTGATTTCCGGCGGAAAAGCAATACGACCCCGACCTGCGCGTCCGGCGCACCTCCGGGTCTGACGGGCAGAGATAAATCCGAGGCCTCATCCAGTCCCCGGCTTCCGGACACGAACCGAGCATGCAAGGATCGGGCGCCCCGTAAACATTCCAGTTTCCGGGACGCCCGTCCACGAGCGGTGAGATGTAACGGAATCCAAGGAGGCCGGAACACGGCAAGACACCGTGAATGCTGTGATATTCCTGAACGGCAATTCCAATCTGTCGGAGATGCGAACTGCACTCCATTCGACGAGCTGACTCCCGTCCGGACATTACCGCCGCAACGATGAGTGAAGCCAAGACAGCGGTCACAGCAATCACCACCATCAACTCCACAATCGTGAAGCCGGGTCTCGCGCGTGTGGAACGACGCGGTTCATAATCGTTACGAGACATGGCCGCTCTTCCCGTGAGTTAGACACCAACCGTCTTAATTTCACTGAATGGTGGCCGAATCCCACGAACTGACGTAATACCATCGAGCGGCTTGTCCATAACAAGTGATGGCGGTAATCCAAGGCGTAAAGGTGCATTCGTGATGAACGTAGTACGTGGCGGTATAGCCGCCCATCGGCATTGTGCCGTTGAATGCCGTCATTGGCGCATTGGGGGCTGTCATGGGATGAACAACGCCGTAGTACGCCGGATAACCCCACATGGAAGTGCCCATAAACACATTCATGACCCTGCCGTACACCCCTGTATCCAACGGCGAATACACGATCGTGTTTTTCGCGGCATGTACAGAAGCGGGCGAGTGCAAGACTGCGAGTGCCATCATCACCAATACAGCGCTCAAACATTTCTTCATGCGCATTATCGACTCCTTGTGCAAATTCGGCGTACACACTTCAAACGCAATTCAAACATTGAATTGACCTGTGGCGGTTTATCAGAGAGAGAGAGCAAGTCTCGCACCATGAGTATTTCCGGTTGTTTGGCAAACATTCAGAAACGGCTGTCGTCTCCGAATCGCCGGAATTCCATCGTCTTGTAACCGCACAGTTCACGCCTTCGCTTGTCGAGTGATTGAACGGCGGGCTACTGTTGGGGTCGTGCTTTCGGAGCAGAAAAGGGGATAAGTCCAATAAACGGGTCCGGAATATTGGACTCATCCCCTTTTTCCTCATCAGACTCACAAAACAACGGCGTTCTAACGCGACTTGCGGAACGCATGGCTTGGAGCTTGGTTGCGGTGTCATGTTGATCCCATTCCAAAACGTGGAAGAGCAGGGACAACCGGGCTAGCGATCACGCCGAAGGGTTATGGTGGCCAGTTCCTTGGCAACCAAGACACAGTCGCAAGATCAATGCGACGAATCAGCAAATATATGATATGAGAGCATTCAGCATCGAATCGCTGAATGCAGCACGCAGCGAATAAAGGCGGCATGTATCTGAAGCGGGCGGTACGTTAGCGAGGACGTATTCATTTCGTCAATCCACCGCCAGCACAACATTTCATAAAGATGACGTTTCCGACAAAAGTCAAAATCAGGTGAGCCGGGCGGCGTCAGCCCCCGGACGTTCGCGATCCTCGGCGCGTCACTCATTGGCCTCGCCATATTGGTCGCGGTCATCGTATTGCCGCCGTTCTTCAAGCCTGTTGGCAAGCCGTCCTCGAAGACAACGCAGCCGGGCGACTTGGCCGACGGCTCGTCCTCACCGCCGACATCAACATCGGCCGCGCAGCCCGAGACGCCGCTCCCCACCGCGTGGACCGAACGCGAAGCGGTGACGTGGGCCTTGGAAAATCGGGGCCGCGCGCGAGTGCAGCCCGCACGCGGCGAACAGCTCGACGTGTACGAGGCGGATCAAATCCCAACCGGTGAGTTCCACATCGAGTCGCTCAACGTGACGGGCCTGCGCGGTGAGATCGACAGTCACGTCGCCCGACTGCGGGGTCTCGGTTCGCTCAAGGAACTCGATCTGTCCGGGACCGAACTGTCCGATGCCGGTGCCGCACATCTCGAACGGCTTCCGACTTTGACCTCGCTCAACGTGCGCGGCTGTTCGATCAGCGACGCCGGTCTGAAGCCGATTGGCAAGCTGACGGGACTGACGTTCCTCAGCGTGGGCGAACTCTCCACCAGCGCCGTTCGTCACCCCGCCCCCCGTAGTCCGGACCCCTTGGTCCGGACGAGCCTCACCGACACCGGCCTACGCGAACTCCATTCGCTCGCCAAACTCGAAACGCTCACCGTCGCCAGCCCGAACATCACCGAAGCGGGTCTCTCGCAACTGGTCGAGTTCTGTCCCGATCTCGTCACGCTGAACATCGAACAGGCACCGCTCACCGACTCCGTCCTCGAACCGCTGTCCAAACTACGGCACCTGCGCACGCTGAGCCTCATTCAATCCAAGCTGACCGACGGCGCGATCGATTCCGTCGCGAAGTTGAAGCTCATTCACAGCCTCAACGTCCAAGGGAGTCAGATCACCGGCGACGGCATTCGACGCCTGCAAGCAACTCTCCTCGGCTGCCGCGTCTTCGGCGGTGAGTACCACCCGAAACGGAATCTGGTGCGAGTCCTCGTCCAAGCGAAGGGCCGCGTCCACGTCACCCTCGCCGGCGGTGCCTCGCGCGAGATCACCGACGCCACGTTCACCGACCTCCCCACCGAGTTCACTTCGCAACGGATCGACCTCCGCAACGTCCGGCCACTCGCACCCGAACTGCTGCAACTCCCAGAGGCCACCGAACTGATCCTCGCCGACTCCGCCATCTCTCCCCACGACATCGGCCAACTCCCCAGCCTCTTCCCCGTCCTACTGGTCCTCGACCTCTCCGGAACCGCCGTGACCGACCGCGAAATCACAGCCCTCTCCACGATGATGTCCCTTCAACGGATCGACCTCACCCGAACCAACGTCACCGCCACGGGGATCGCCGCACTCAAGCAGGCCAACCTGACCTGCGAGATCAAGTGGACCGCTCAGTAACCGAAATCTCTCGTCTCTCGGTTGCCCATCGTTTCGCGGTTCAGCCGATGTTTGGGGGGGATTCCAATGAGGGTGACGAAGTCCGTCGTTTTCATCCTGAAGGGATGCCAGCCATTAGCCGGGGGTTGAGCGTCCGCGACACCCCCGGTGCGACGGCACAGAAAGGGGATTGGCATCCTGAAGGGATGCAGGCCAGCTCAGAATGTCTCCCCATTTCGCGAGGCGAGTGGTCGAACAACTTTGTCTTGAGGGGTTCCTCACTAGCCCGACGCGCAAGCGAGGGCTTCACTTTCGACAACGGT
>JAYTGQ010000490.1:0-13382 GCA_043733345.1 Schlesneria sp. | reverse complement strand
GGGCAACGCCCCGCGCGACGTGGAAAGCTGTTTCGCCACTCGACGCGCGGGGCGTTGCCCCCGCGGTGAAACTTCTCGCGACCGAAACTGACACATTTGACGCTGAGTCGCACTAACCCGAAGCGTAAGCGAGGATGTGAGTTGCGTCCTCGTTTACACTTCGGGTTAGTGTCAGTTACGGCCGCGCGAAGTATAAACGAGGCGGTTCATCGCGCCGGACATGACACCACCGCTCACCGCTCACCACTCACCGTCACGAGGCCGCTCGACAGCGATGCGGCGTGGGCGGCGAAGCGTTCGTCGGCGCGAGGGATCGTCGTCCGCAGCCGGGTCGAGAGATAGCCGGGCTTGCCGTTCGTCTGGAGTTCACGAACGTAGCTCAGCAGCACCTCGCGCGAGTCGTCGCTGTGGTGCAGCAGGAAATGAACCCATGCCCACGACTCCAAGTAGTCGGCCTTCTGCATGTCGCCGACCGCTTCGAGCGATTCGAGTCGCTCTAGGTTGGGATGCCAACCCTTGGCGAAGTCGCTCGCCACGCGCGAGGCGTATTCACGGTTCAAGCCCGCCGGGCGGCTGGCCACTTCGAAGTACTCGGCCAGCCCTTCGTCCAGCCACAGCGGGACATCTTGCAGCGAGGCATGCAGCACGCCGTGCGTGTACTCGTGCCGCAGGTCTTCCTGAATCTTCTCGCCCCAAAACGTGTAGACGGCCAGCTCCTTGGCGGTGCCGACAAAGTACGCGCGACGCGGCGGCAGCTTGGGATAACGGACGTGCAGGTACTGCGCGTAACGGACCTCATCCGAGAAGAGATAGACGGTGACCGGCTGCTTCTGAACGGGAAGTTGCAGCGTTTCGGCGATCTCATCACGCAGACTGTCGAGGTCGCGCAACAACAAGTGATTCTTAGGAAGTTTGATGTCGCTGCGGACGAGCAGGTGTTCGTTCTCCAACGCGCGGCGCGTGGGCAAGGCAATCGGATCTGGACGCTGAAGTGCCTGACAACCGATCGCGCCGAACAGGATCGCCAACACGGACCACTCAGACCACGCCGCACGTAACGCGCGTGGTCGCTGGCAGTGGCTCAGATCGGTGTCGTCGCAGTGGGGTCCGGTCATCGTCGAGATTGCGTCCGAAAGACAGGAACACGGCGAAGAAATCACGGTCGTTGTCAGAGTCACTTCTCCCCTCGCCTCGGCTTTGCGGGGGTGAGGGGTTCTTCGATCGGCACTCAACAGCCCCGAATCCGTCAGTCGCCCAACCGTCAGCGACCTTCGTCTTCAAAACCCCACGACGATCAACGTCGCGTCTCATCATCCCCTGCTCGGCGAGTCAGTCCGATCCCCTTGAGGGCTTCATCGACAAGTCCTTCTTGAACGGCCGCCTTCACACGCTCACCGTGTCCGGCTTTGAGCATGTCGCGCGTCAGAGTCGGATGTTTGCGCCAGTCGGAGAAGCCCCAGTTGCGGATGTCCACGTAAGCATCTTCCAACGCAACGCTGGTGCGACCCACGACCAGATAGCCGTCGTTGGCCCGAACCAAGTGGTAGTTGAACCCACCGTAGACCAGCACACCGCCCAGTAAAATCCCGAAAAACAAAGCTGAGAGGCGACGCATGGCAGAAACATCCTTGTTCGTTCAGCGCAGGGCAACGACGATGAATAACGAGCCAATCCAGATGACTCAAACCCCGCCGAAGGGGCGGGATTCTTGCAGAAGCCGACAGACCCAACAAGACCGTTCCCGAGCCGCGCGAGTCCCCTGAATCCGTCTCCAAAACGGTGATGGGGAGTGAACAATTCCTGCCGCGCGACCTGTCACGCATGTCCCGGCCTTGACGTGTCGATATCATTGCGAGCCGACACCGAGCCGTTCGGCGGTGGCCATCACGTCACTTTGAAAACCACTCTCGCTCAATTGAGACACTCATGGCGAAGACACTCCTCGAATACGCCGACTGGCTGACCGAACGACAACTGCGCTGGCCCGCGCCGCCGAAGGCGGAACCGGCGAAGGCGACGCCGTATCTGAAGCCGCTCACCGCCATCAAAGCGGTCTCGTGGAACGTGTACGGAACGCTGCTGCGGATCGCCGATGGCGAGCTGCTCTTTCAGCATCCGCAGGCGATCCGCATGGAAGTCGCCCTCGACAAGACGATCCAAGAATTCAACATGTGGAACAGCATGACCCGCAAGATGGGCCAGCCGTGGGAGTACATGTTGCAGAAATACGTTCACGCGCTGGAAGAGCAGCAGATGGCGTCGTCGGGACGCAAGGGTGATATGGTTGAGGTGAACTCGTCCAAGCTGTGGCTCAAGTTGATCGGGATGCTCGATAAGAAAGACTATCAGTACGACACGTCCATTTACGGAGACTTAGACGGACTGTCCGAGAAGGTCGCGTACTTTTTTCACAGTGCGTTGCAGGGAGTGGAAGCCGCGCCGAATGCGCACGCGGCGCTGTTGGCGGTGGCGGGGGGCGGCTTCCGTCAGGCGCTGTTCGCCGACGCTCAGCCGTTCACCGAGACGCAGCTCATCAAAGCCTTGCGAGAACAGGGGCCGGTCGCCGCTCCCGACAGTTTGTTCCAGCCCGCGCTGCACACATTCTCGTACGTTGAGGGAGTGAAGAAGCCCGCTCGGACCATGTTCCTGCGCGCGATGGACCGCTTCAACAAGCTCGGCCTTGAACCGGAGAACGTCCTCTACATCAGCTCGCACCTCCGTGGCGACCTGTCGATCGCCAAGTCGATTGGCATCCGAACGGCCCTCTACGCCGCCGAGAAAATCGCCTTGCGAGCCGACTCTGAAGACATGAAGGATCCGGCCTTGAAGCCCGACCGCCTGATGACCGATCTCGCGCAAGTCCGCGATCTGATCGACGTGTAGCGGGCGGAGTGTTCATACCTCACGCGGCACGAAGTGAGAGATTTCTGAGCGGGGCGGCGTCAGCCCCCCGGTTCCTCCAAAGCGGGCTTACGCCCAAGAATCGGGGGGGCTTATGCCGCCCCGCTCAGATGTCTCATCACTGACCGCGCGCGGTGAAACGAGGCACACGCTCTCGCTCATGCCCGCACGAGGTCTCACTTGGTGCGACGCTCACAATCCGCCGAGGTCCGATTTGTCCGCGATCGCCTTCGTCGCTTTGGCCAGTTCGTCGCGCGGAATCTTGATCGCCGCGATCTGCCCGTTGTTCGGGCTGCGTTCCGAAGACTTCAGCGAGGGCTTCGCCTCAGACCGACGAAGGAAGGCGATTGCAAATTGATAATCGCCAATTTCTAAATGCAAATTGAAAGCAAAAGTCTCGCTGCGAGGTCTTTCAATTATCAATTTGCAATTACCAATTGGCATTTTGCAATCTCTTCTAAAACTTGACTCCATGAGTCAAGTTTCAAACTCGAAGAAAACCACTCACCGTACTTTCTCACCCTCGCCTTTTTATCGCCCCTGTCCCGGCTTGGCTGCGGGAGGTTTCTCGGTGCCGTCGATGGTCAGCGACGAAACGCCCAGCCCCTGAGCCGACACTTTGTCGAAGATGTATCTCGGAAACGCCAGCGTTTGGAAGTAGGTCGAGGGGCCGGCCCACATCCCTTCGGCCAGTGCTGCAGCAAGACTCTTATCGCTGCGGTACTGGACGGACCACAGCGCGTTCGACGATTCCGAACTCACTTCCCAATGCTTCGTGCCGCCCGATTCGAGGTACGCCGCACAGCGGACGAATTCTTTCTGGACCTGCTGCACTTCGCCTGTTTTTTGCGATTGGTACTGCATCGACTGTCCCGTCTTCTTCTCCATGAACAAGGTGAGCGTCATCGGCTGGCCATCGGACACCGCGACGTTGTTGTCCGCCAAAGCCTTGAGGACCGCCAGCCGCACTTCGTCCACGAAGCCGTTTTTGTTGGGGGGCGCGATCAACTTGAACTGCACGCTGACCGACTTCCCGGGCGCGAGCAGGTAGTTCGGTTCGAGGTTTCTTCCAGCCACCTCTTTCATCGCCAGCTTGTCGGGCATGGATTGAGCCACCAGAAACGGTGGCCCGCTCCCTTTGATCGACTTCGTGGTGACGTACCAATGCCGCCCGTCGGTGCTGTTGGAGATGTGTGCCCCGACGGGAAGCAGGTACTGCCAGACGATCAGCTTCTGCTTCACATCGAACAGTCGGTAGTTGTTGAGCAACACATGGTCATCACCGCACCAGTGCATCGGCATGGTGGCGGCCAACGCACGGTTGCCGCCGCGCCAGCCTCGCGCCAGCCGTTCGTTCTGCATCTTCATGCGGTTCAATGCGAACATGTAATCGGCCTGAGCGTCGGGATGAACCGGCCCGGTGTCGGGCGGAACTGGGATCGGATTGGAAGCTTGTCCCGTCTTCAGATCGACATCCAACAGGAACAGGCTCCCCGCGTCATCAAGCAGAATCGCGAGCCGTTCACCGTTGGGATGGAACGCCACGGACGAGATCCCCTGCCCGTCCTCGATCCGGATTTCACCGCACGACTTGCCGGTCAGCGCGTCGCGGAAGTCGTAGGTCTTGGTGTCGGCGAACGTCAGATACTTCGTTCCTTGTGTCAGCGAGGGCAGAGCGGCGTTCTCAATGCCGTAGATCGCCTTGCATTGCGGCAGCTCCCACATCACGAGCTTGTTGCCCGCGTTCACCGTGGCGAGATGGTTCGCGTCGATGAACGCGGCCCCGACGACTTCGCGCCGGTTCTCATTCGCTTCGTCCTGATAGGGCCGCCAGCCACAGACGTGCTTCCCATCGTCGGCATAGACATCGACACGACCGACCGCCTCGTTGGTCTTCATCAGCACGCGCGTCCCTTCGGAGCTAACGCTGACGATCTCGCACGGCTGCGGCATGGGGAACTTGTGAATCGGCTTCCGCGCCGCGAGGTCGTACACGTCGATCCACGTCTCTTTCGCGAACGGCGGCTTCCACCCCCCTTGTGGAACCTCGCCATCCGTCACGCGCGCGAACATGCGGGCCGAGTCGGCACGCGCCACCATGACTTGGCGGACATCCCCCTTTCCCTGACGCAACGGCATTCCGCGCATCAAGAGCCGTTCGGCGGGAGCGGGAGCCGGATCGGGCGTGACCGTCCAATTGCCATCGCGGTCGGCATACGTCACGTCTTCGATGGACGACCAGTCGGGCTTGGTGAGTGGCGGCAGTTGCCCGTCCACCGGCAAGCCGCCCAGCTGCACGCTCTCGGCCGTCTTGGCCAATTCGCCTTCATTCAAGGTATGTCCGAGCAACGAAGCGTTGCCGCGACCGCCATCCACAACGGAAACGATGGTGTCCGTCAACATCCTGCGTGAACCTTCAATCTCAACTTCGCTGGTGGGGATGCGGTGAATGAAGTTTTTGGCGGAGCGATCAACCACGCCATGCCCCTTCACCAGCCAACGCTGTCCACTGGGGAACCAAACCAGCGGTGTGTACTTCGCCCACCATTTGACGTTCAACGCCTCGACCATCTTCTTACTGAGCGTGATCGTCTCGACTTCGTTTCCGTCGTTCATGCTCCAGACAACCAGTTTCAAATCGTGGCTCCAGCTCTCCTCGAACAGCCCCGCCAGCTCGTCTCCTCTCGGTGAGAAGGCGGCATGGAGCAACTCGTATTGAATATGCACCTTGGTCTCGGCCGTAATGGTGATGTGGCCCGCCACGCCCCCTTCATCGAGGTCTCTCAGCTCCAGCTCTGTGGTCTCGTGCCGTCCGCTACTCCTGCTCAGCAGGTAGCGGCCATTCGGGCTGATGCTGCAGTTGGTGGCATCAACGGCCGCACCGAGTTTGAACTCGCTGGCGACTTCCCCCGAAGGAATCTTCAAGAACTTTGCCTGGCCACCCAGCCCGACAGCGAGCAGTCGATCGGGGCGAGTGAACGCCAAAAATTGAATGAGCCATGCGTCCTTGCCGACCGTCAGTGGACCGAGTGACTTCTTGGCTTTGACATCCCAGACATCAACATTCCCCTGAAAAGCTGCGGCCAGATACATCCCATCTGGCGAGAGGGCCATCATGTCCGAGGTGAAGGTCATGCCTTTCATCGAACCAAGCTTCGTGTTGGTTGCCAAGTCCCAGATGTCACGGCTCGACTTGGGGAACGTGTTGTCACCCACCGACACCACGGTACTCGGGACCAACGGGAACAGGACCGAGGTTTTGCCGTGCCAGTCGCTCGGGATCTTCAGCACAATCTTGCGCGACGGTTCGATCACCACTAGAGTTGGCTGTGGATCGGGCTGAACGCTCCAGTTCCGTGACTCCGACTTCAGGCTGGACTTCTTCTCTTCCGCCTCCGCCTTGGGACCAAAGCCACTGTCTGGATCAGCCTTGCTCGGCAGCTTTAAGTCGCCGCCACTCGACAGTCCCCCCGCAACTTGAGGGTTCACGTTCGAGTTGTCTTTTGGAGCGGTCTTCTGACCGGGACCAAACTTGGGTTGATTCGCTTGCGCGGGCGAGCCGGGTGGTGACGGAGCCACTGCCACGGGAACAGGCACACCGTGTGCGATGGCCGGGGTCTGACCGGCATTCGGCGGCGGTGGCAACACGGCATTGCCGCCTCCGCTGAACATCACGTACCCGAGCAGGCCGACCACCACCACACCGCCGATCGCACCGCCGACCACCAAGCCCTGATTGTCGGCTCGGCGCGGACGGCCTCTGCGCCCCGACTTCGAGCCACCCGCGCGGCTGCTTCCACCACGAGACCCCGCTGGAACGTCGATGTCCTCACCGCAATCCTTGCACGGCACGGTGTCGCCCGACTGGTCGTCTCGAAACTTGTATCTCTTCCCGCAACCGGGACATTCGACGGCAATGGGCATAGCTGACCTGCTGGAAGTAAGAGGCTATCCGAGAAGTCGGAGGTGGCACATTCCGTAGGGTGGGCACTGCCCACCATTCCACCATAGATTGTGGTGGGCAGTGCCCACCCTACACTTTTCGGACAGACTCTAAGAGGAGACTGCACGGGGATGAATGAGGGTCATGTTGAACCGCAAACAACCCTCGTTGGACCGAATTCGCGGCGACATGTTGCCAAGTGGTTCCGCCCGAAACAACTGCACCGGATGCACACCAAACCCACTTTCCAAGTCATCTCGGATCGACGGGCGGAACGGTTTCCACCGCGGGGGTCGTCGGGCTAGTGCGGTGGGCGTGGTGCGTCGGTTGGGTGGCCGGGGCTGGACTGAGGCTCAGCGAAGGAAGCCCCGGGGTTTCGCGAAGACGCTCCAACCCCGGCCACCCCACCGCCAACCCCCAAACTTAGAGTTGACGAAGCACTAGTGCGGTGGGCGTGGTGCGTCGGTTCCAGATGGAATCGGTGCAGCGTGCGATGGACCACCGGCGCGAAGACCATGCCCGAAACCAAGATCACCACGAACCCGCTATAGAGGGCATACAGTCCCGCAAATAGCTTCCCGTTGTCTGTCAGCGGTGCCGTCAGCGGCCCCATGCCGGAGAGCAACATCGACGCATTCAGGAACGAGTCCAACCACGACAGGCTCTCAAGCCGGTGGTAACCAGTCATGCCCGCTCCCAAGGACAGCACGATCACGCTCAACCCCGCCAAGATCGACAAAGCCAATCGGCGGAGATAGCGATCTTGAGGCAACAACGGGTGCGAGTGATGTTCAAACATGAGCGATCGGCCTTTCGAGCGAGAGCAATGAATCTGAGCCAACGGGTTGGCGGCGGATTCTATACCTCACGCGGCCGTGAGTAAGACATTTCTGAGCGGGGTGGCGTCAGTCCAATGGCACTCACTTTGTGGGGTAGCTGAAGTCGTCAGACTTCAGGGGATGGTCAAAGCTGGCTGAATTCTTACGAATTCAGCTACGTCGCACAGAACGTCCATTTGGAATTCGCTCAAAGTCTGTGCCATTGAGCGTGAGTCCCCCTGGTTCCTGGGCGTCAGCCCGTTTGTAAAAAAAGGAGAGCTGACGCCACCCCGCCCAGATGCCTCATCAACGACCGCGCGAGGGATATCGTTCCCACATTCTCCCTTCGCCCCTTTGCCAGAGACGGGCCGAGGAGTGAGGGACAGCTTGTTGCCGAGCGACCACACGCAATCCGCTCTTCGCACGCAATCGCCCCTCGCTTCATCTCTTCGCACGAGATGGCTACTTTCGCAGGCAACGTGATTGCGACGAGGTCTACGTTGCTCCCAAACTCCGACTTCGCTCCTCCATCAACCCTTCCCCCACCGAGAGACCCGCATCATGACCGTCATCCGTGTCGCCATTGGATTGCTGTTGCTGGCCGTCGCCAGTCCCGTCGCGTGGGGAGACTCTTCCGACCCGAAGCCACTGCACATCGAAGGCTATGCCGGACAGATGAGCTACCGGCCGAGTGAAGAATTGGCGCTCCATGTCTCGACCAGCGCGAGTGTCTTCTCCGTCGAGATCGCTCGATTGGGAGCGAAGACCGAGATCGTCCATTCGGCCGCAAACATTCCGGGTGTGGAATCGTCCATCCCCGAGAACGCTTCCACGCACGGGTGCAACTGGCCAGCACTCGTCAAGCTGCCGATTCCGGAGACGTGGCAGAGCGGCTACTACCAAGTGACGTTCAAAGCGGCCGACGGTGGCGGCAAGTTCGTCCAGCGCGGGCGTCGCACTGTCGAGGCGAACTGCTTCTTCATCGTCCGCGCCGCGAAACCCGGAGCGAACACGAAGACGCTCATCCAGCTCTCGACCAACACGTACAACGCCTACAACAACTGGGGTGGCTTCAGTCTGTACGGCTACCACGGACGAGCCAACGTGCAGGGGCATCGCGTCTCGTTTCAACGCCCCAGCGCCGGACAGTTCGGTCAGTGGGAACATCCTTTCGTCGCTTGGGCCGAAGCGAACGGATACGTCTTCGACTACGCCGCCAACTCGGACCTCGAATTTCATCCCGAAGAACTCAAGGCGTACAAGCTGGTCCTCAGCGTCGGGCACGATGAGTACTGGTCGTCGCTCATGCGCGACCACTTGGAAGCGTTCATCAAAGCGGGTGGCAACGTCGCGTTCTTCAGTGGCAACACCTGTTGTTGGCAAGTGCGGAGCGAAGATCAGGGGCAGGCTCTCACCTGTTGGAAGCAGTGGTACAACCTCGACCCCGCCTATCGCGACGGCAACATCAAACTGTTGACGACGGCGTGGAGTCACGAGTTGATCGGCCGCCCCGAGAACCAACTGACCGGCGTCGGCTTCCTCTTCGGCGGCTATCACCGCAGCCACGGCCAGTTCATGGACGGCGCATCCGCCTTCACCATCCATCGCCCCGAACATTGGGTACTCGAAGGGACCGGCCTCAAACGTGGCGACACCTTCGGCGGCAAGGACACCATCGTCGGCTACGAGTGCGACGGCTGCGAGTTCGAGCTGCGCGACGGCCTCCCCGTCCCGACTCACCGCGATGGCACACCAGCCAGCTTCACGATCCTCGGCACCTGCCCCGCCAAATGGGCACCGGACGACTGCCTCTGGTACGACAAGTTCCCCAAGGACCGAATCGGTTCCGCCACAATGGGCCTCTATACCCAAGGCGGCACGGTCTTCACCGTCGGCACCACCGACTGGTCCCACGGCTTAAGAGGCAAAGACCCCGCCGTCGAACGGATCACCAAAAACGTGCTGGACCGATTGGGGAAGTGAGATTCGTCGGGGCCCGTGCAGAAGTATTGAGGTCTGCGCCAAGACATAGCGGATCCCAAGGGGAAAACATCGAAGCATTTGAATTTCATGGCATCAGCTTTCAAAACGGAGCCATCCCGTTGGACGTGTTGGAACGAAACGTGGATGAATGGCGTAACCGGAAGTAGGGCACCAGAGTGGCCGATAGGTCTGTTGTCATGCTATAGGGCAACACGCTCGATTCCTTTTTCTTCGGTGGAAGATCATGGCAAAGAAGACAGAGACTGCTCCTATCGTTGCTGATGATGGGGACGAAGTACGGCCGGAATTGACTGTGAACCTTCGGTTGGACAGTGAGAATCCCCGCTTGGTGGAGTTTCTCGAAGAGAACGCCAATCCCAGTCAAGACGATCTGTTGCGAGTTCTCTGGGAAGAGATGGCAGTGGACGAATTGGTAATGTCGATTGCCCAAAGCGGGTTCATGCCTTACGAGCCGTTACTGGTGACGCGCGAACGCGGGGAATTGGTGGTGATTGAAGGAAACCGGCGACTCGCCGCTGTTCAGTTGCTACTGGATCCAGAGCGACGAAAGAAGGTCAACGCCGTTGATTTGCCGAAGTTGTCACCGACAGCGGCGAAGGCGCTGGCGAAGTTGCCGGTCATTTTCACGGATCGAAAGAGCGCTTGGAAATACCTCGGTGTCAAGCACATCAATGGGCCGAAGAAGTGGGACTCCTATGCAAAAGCGCAGTACATCGCGCATGTCGCAGACGACCATGGTGTCGCACTCGAAGACATCGCCAGTCAAATTGGCGACAAACACGGGACAGTCCAGAGCCTCTATCGAGCTCTCAAGGCGATCGAACAAGCTGAAGAGTCAAAAGTATTCAATCGGGTCAACCGTGAGAAGCGACATTTTTCGTTCTCACATATCGAGACCGGACTGCGCTACGAAAACATCGCAAAGTTTGTCGGGCTGAAAGACAAATCAGACGAGTCCGACCATCCTGTCTCAGACTCCCACATCTCTCAACTCGGCGAACTCTGTACATGGCTTTACGGCGACAAGACTCGCGATGAACCCGCAAAGGTGCAGACACAGAGTCCGCACCTCAGGCAATTGAATGATGTGCTGGGCAAGAAGGAGGCGGTGAAGGCGCTCCGTGCTGGCTTGTCATTGGAACTAGCGCTGGAAGTGAGTTACGGGGATGATCGAGTCTTCCAAGATGCGTTGGTATTGACCAAACAGCATTTGCAGAAGGCCCGTGGAACAATGAGTACGGGCTTCAGTGGTGATGCAGAGCAACTTAGATTGGCAAATGAGATCGCGGACCTTGCGGTCGATCTCGCTGAGGAAATGGAACGAAAGTCAACGAGTCGACGAAATCGACGTCGCCGGGATCAGGAGGGAGGCGAATGATTTCAAAATCGTTTCCTGAAGTTCCCATTCCGCATACCGACAATGTCTGCAAGATTGCCGATTTCGCTGAACTCGAATGCTTGAAGCAGCGCGACCACAATCTTTCGATTGCGGATGTTGCAAGTGCCATGGGGCTTCCCTACGGCGAGGACGATGAGGATAGAACGCATAATTCCATCAGTGAGGCATTTCAGGAACTCGAACAAAGACTCAAGCACTGCGGTGACGCCGACGGTCGATACCCATTTTGTCTCAATGATCGAGGCGACTTATTGCGATTTCGTGGTATTGGGAGTGATGGTCTTGGACTCAACTATCTTTACTTGCTGCTAGCAACTCGATTGAACATGAGGGATGAGCGAGTTCATGCCGGATTTAATGGAGCCGAACTATTTGAAGAACTCTCGAAAGAGGTGGCCGTACGATATCTCGGTGGCCCGGCGACATCCGTTGGCTCTGTGGTATATGGCACGGCACGCTTCGGTGAAGCAAGCGGCGACGACGAATTGGATCGACACACTTTCAAAGACGCCGTCAACTCCCTGTGCAAACAGATGGGTGAGGGCTACGGCTACAAATCGCATCCCGATACCCGTTCGCGAGCGAAGGATGACAAACTCGATGTCGTTGCGTGGCGCAATTTCGCTGACAGCCGGTCAGGAAAGCTGATTGCATTTGGTCAATGCAAGACTGGTACGCATTGGGATACAGAACTAACTACTCTTCAACCAGCAACTTTTTGCAATAACTGGATGGAGAAAGCCCCGCTTGTAAAGCCGGTTCGACTGTTCTTCGTCACAGATCGGGTGCCAAGGGTGAATTGGTCCAACCGCTGTTCCGCTGCCGGAATCTTGTTCGACCGCTGCCGGATCACAGAGTACGTTTCAGGAGAGTACGTCGCAAAGGACGCTCAGTTGCCAGCGATACTTTCAAAGAACATCGGTCGCTGGACGCGGGCTGCCGCCAAGTCCAAAGGATTGGCATTGAGATGAGGCATCGACTCCACTCCCTTTGCCCTTATTTCGCAATGTTCCCCGAGAGTTTTGCGGAGACTTGGATCGAACGACTTACCAAACGCGGCGATGTCGTGTTGGATCCGTTTTCGGGGCGAGGAACAACGGCGTTTCAGGCGTTGCTCATGAATCGCCGTGCGGTCGCATTCGATGTGAATGATGTCGCATACTGTCTGACAAAGGCGAAGACGCAGGCTCCACCGTTGCCCGGAGTCAAACAGCGAATTTCAAAACTTGAGAATAGCTTCGATGGCCGATCATGGCGTCATGAAGCGGAAGCTTGTCCAGTGTTCTTTCGTCACGCATTCGCGACCCGAACGCTTCAACAACTCTTGTTTCTGCGGGCGACGCTGAAGTGGGCAACCAGTCCCATTGACGCAATGGTTGCCGCACTCGCAATTGGCTCATTGCATGGCGAGATGGACAAGTCTCATTCTTACTTCAGCAACCAGATGCCGAGAACGATCAGCACCAAGCCCGCCTATTCGATCCGGTTCTGGCAAGATCGGGGATTGGTGCCTCCGGAACGGGACGTGTTTGCTCTTTTGCGACAGCGTGCCGTCTTTCGTTACGAGACGTTGCCGCCTTCAGGTGAGTCGCATGTGTTTCATCGTGACATGCGAGAATTGCCGTGGGTTCGTGATCAATTCCCCGGTCGAATCAAGTGTTGCATCACTTCACCCCCTTATTTTGATGTCACCAGTTTTGAAGAAGACCAGTGGTTGCGCCTGTGGTTGCTCGGGGGGCCACCGTATCCAACGCGGGGACGTATCTCACGCGATGATCGCCATAGTTTTGCCGATAACTATTGGCGATTCATCGCTGACATGTGGCGTTCCCTTGGCTCTGCAATGTCCAATAACTCGGACGTTGTGATCCGGATCGGAACTCATCGAATGCCACCAGAACAGCTCATCCGACAACTGACGGCCAGCAGCAAATTGTCGCCAAAGCGAGTTGAATTAGTTGGCAGCGAAATTAGCGAAATCAAAAACCGACAGACCGATGCGTTTCGTCCAGGGTCCAAAGGTTGTGCCGTAGAAGCCGATTGCCACTTTAATATCCGGAGTTGATATTTGCTGGGTGGTCCTGCTGCTCGACTTGATCACGTCATTTGGCGTGCCACACCGCTCGCCAGCATTGTGGCGAGCAATGCTGATAATATGAGGGCTTGCCATTCGCACCGCTTCACCGGGGATTCCAATGCAGTAATGTAGGGTGGGCAGTGCCACCCCTTTCAAGGTCTTTGCTTCGGTGCTGTTTTAGCGGTTTGTTTGAGTTTTTTCTTGGCCAAGAGTTTGGCGGTGGAGACGTGGTGGTTTTTC
>JAYTGQ010000489.1:0-1755 GCA_043733345.1 Schlesneria sp. | reverse complement strand
AGACCGCCCCGGCCGCATCGAACCTCGCGTCCTCAGACGCCGCCGCCACAACGACAAGCTCATGCAACAACCCCGCCACGTCCTGAAGAAACAACTCGAATCCGGTAACGCCAAAGAGTAACACCAGTTACAGCCACGACAGTGCCATTCGGGATAGGGGTATTTCTCTGAACTTTGGCGGTGTTTGAGATGGCGAATGCGGAGGTCGTCGGCTCACCGCTTCGGGCTAAGCGGGTGAGACCGCTCACCAAAGAAGAGGCCGAAACAGTTGCCGCCGCTGGGTACAAACTGCCGTCCAATGCGGAAAAGTGGGCAAGCGACTGGCCCGCAACGCTGCCGGGCGATCACGACTGGTTCTCGACGCTGCCCGACTTCGCCGCCGCTTCGGTTCAAGCCATCGGTATCCTTCAAAGCTGGCTGGATGATGAGTTGAAGCGAGAGACCGAAGCGAACCGCCGAAGCGGGTCGAGCGGCAAGCGGAGACGTTGGCGGGTGGCGACAGGTCCGACGGCAAACAACCGAAGCCGAAGGGAACCGGACATCGACGGACGAACGAAGAGTTGTTCAAGGCCGCGCTGCGGAAGCATCACAAGTACGAAACCGGCGGGAGCGTGCTGAACGTCGAACCGGTATCGACTCGCCGGATTGAAGAACTCACGGAAAAGGGAGTTTCAGACTCAACGGCTGGGCGGCTGCTGAAAAGGCACTTTGGTAGCGTCGAGCAATATCGGGATGCGTGTTTCTCGGGAGCAATCGGGCCGAAGCTGGTTGTCTTGCTTGGCGACGGATTGCACGCCTTTGGATCGTTCGACGCGACCGAGAACGATGTTGAAGACACGGCCGAAAACGATTCCGACGACTGATTCAAACGAGCGTGCTTCAAATGAAGCACTTGATTTGAAGCACTTGCGATTTTCTGTGCCCGTCGCTGTCACGATGGGACAAACGGACTTGCGGCGAATCGTGCCGCCGTGAAGCGGCGACGTTTGAAGCAACCGGACTCATTGCATCAGGCGAGCGACGTGCTTGCCTCACGATGCCTCAAGTGAGTCCGAACCATGAATGCAACTGCTGCGGTTGTCGAGCAACCCTCGACGAACTCTCGTCCCGCGCCGCACGGGAAACGGTTGATCGACAAACACGTTGTCGCCGCGAAGTATGACGCCGATCCAAGGTCAATCGTTCGCTGGGCGGACGCTGGCGTCATCCCGCACGGCATCAAGTTGGGATCCCTGCGGAAGTGGGATGCCGACGAAATCGACACCCACATTGCGAACGGCTGCCCACGGGTTCGCCCCCTCAAAACGAAAACGAGGGCGACATGATTGCGACCGAAGGCCGCGAACGCGGTGAGAAGCGGGCCGAACGTGGGATCCAGCGAGCCGCGTTCAAACATCGGCCCGAGATTGAACGGGGGACGTTGAAGTTCCTCGACGCGCTGTTGGCGAGTGCGACCGGCTGCGCGACGCTCGACGATGCGACGGATGATCTGCGACGCAAACATGCTGACGGCGGCCGGTGGCGAGGAAGCATCCCGAAGCGGCTGAAGTCTGACGGGCTGATCGTTGCCGAAGCCGTCGTGAAGTCGTGTCGGCTGCATCGCAACGCGGGCTATCTGACAGCGTGGCGACTGATCGACCGAAGCGCGGCGGAACATCGCCGCGCCGAACTGCTCGCCGCTCAAGCGTTCGACAACCCACCAAAAGACGCGGGCGAATCGGCTGCCACCGAATCGCCCGCTGTGAACTCATCCAC
>JAYTGQ010000488.1:0-13405 GCA_043733345.1 Schlesneria sp. | reverse complement strand
AACAACACACCGACGGCCACAGCCTCGCCATGCAACGCCGACGCTGCGGCTGGAACTTCGACGTACTCCTCGAAGTTCTCAACACACAAAGGACTTAGCAGCCTGTTGAAAAAGGGAGGGCGAGCCGTGTGCGTGAGGAAAGTCGCTTGTTTCTCGCGGCTCGGCAGGAGCCTCGCCCTCCCGACAGCCGTTATTTCAACAGGCTGTTAGTGTGCGCTGGCCCTGATCATCATCGCGATACCAGTTGGAGCGCGGCCGCGTTTGTTCAGGCCAAGGTTCCCGTGCGTGCTCCGAAGTTGGCGGAGGCGTATTTGTCGCCGGACGGTGTTGCGGCCGATTGGGAGAAGTCGATGCCGAGCGTCCGGTCTCCGCCGCGAGGTGGCGAGTTGGACCGCGTCACGCGATCACGCTTCCTGTCGCGGGGCGACGGGCTACCTTGTTGACCCACCGCCCCCGGTCCGAACCACCGTCCGAACGTTTCGAGTGAAAGGCACCCGCATGCGACCGACATCCACCTCAGCCCCCCGCAGCGAAGCTTGGTTTGCAGTTCTCCCTCACGCAGTCTTCGATGTGAGTTGGGTGAGCCGGGCGGCGTCAGCCCCCGGATTCTGGCTGCGAAAGTTCCGGGGGCTGACGCCCAATGGCACTCACTTTGACCAAGTAACCCGCAGCGTAAGCGAGGGAAACAAGGGGAAACGCCTCATGTTATCGCCCTCGCTCACGCTGCGGGTTAGTAAAGTGAGTGCAATTGGGCTGACGCCGCCCGGCTCACCAAAACTTCCACGGCGGGAACGTCTCACTCTCGGCCGCGTGGGGTTTTATTGGCCAAGCACCATTCTGGCACGATCGCTCTGTGTGGTTTGCCTGGTGGCGTTGTCGGGCGGTTCGGCGGTGGCTCAGCAGTCGCTCGTCGGGAAGCGGGTGGTGGTCATCAAGGACAAGGCTCCGCTGGCGGTGAGTGGCCAGACGGCGGCGACCGCCAAGGAATGCACGGTCTTTACCGTGGACAAGGTCGAGGGCGAGTGGCTCTGGATCAAGTCGGAGCGGGCCTATCTGCGGCGCGGCGACGTGGTGCCGTTCGAGGACGCCATCGCCCACTACACGCGGCTGTTGGAGACCAACCAGACCGCGAACAACTACTGGAACCGCGCCCAAATCTGGCGGCTGAAGGGGGAACTCGATATCGCGCTGGGGGACATGCACGACGCCATCCGCCTGAACTCGACCGAGTCCGCGTGGTTCCATGGTCGCGGGATTCTGTGGAAGAACAAGAAAGACTACGACAAGGCGATCGCCGACTACAGCGAAGCAATCCGGCTCAATCCAAAGAGCGGTCGGGCGTATACGGCCCGTGGCCTCGCTTGGTCCGCCAAGAAGGACTACGACAAGGCGATTGCCGACTACGACGAGGCCCTGAAGCACCAAGACCCGAACGCGAAGGACAGCCCGCTCAACGAGTCCGACATCACCGGCGGCGATTCTATCGCGATGGTGAACTCGCGAGCGTTGACGTTCAGCGGTCGTGGTTGGGCTTGGGGCAACAAGAAGAACTACGACAAAGCGATCGCCGACTACGAAGAGGCGATCCGGCTTGATCCGAAGTTTCTGTACCCACTTAACGGCCTCGCCTGGCTGCGAGCGACCTGCCCGAATGAAAAGCACCGCAACGGTCAGCAGGCCGTCGAATACGCCACCAAAGCCTGCGAACTGACGGCGTGGAAGAGGGAGGATTATCTCGACACACTGGCCGCCGCGTATGCCGAAGCGGGCGACTTCGACAAGGCGGTCGAGTGGCAGAAAAAAGGAATGAACCTCGCCCCGGCCGATCAGAAAGCCGACTACGAATCGCGGCTGAAGCTGTATCGAAACCACCAGCCGTTTCGAGACACAACCAAGTAAGTGCTCCAGCGCACGTTCGCAATTCCGGTCCCCTCTCCCGCCCGCTTCGGAGGGAGAGGGTGAGGGGGCTGCTTCAAAGCTGCTACCCAAGTTGAACCAGGCCGTACTTTGCCATGACCGCGTAATGAATTCAGTGGCCATGCCCACAACTCGACGGTTGACCGCAGCAGCCAGCCATCGGCAGCGCGGGGGAGGCACTGGCGATCGGCAGCGCAATGCCACCGGAGATGATTCTTTCGACGGGAGCGGTGGCAGGCGTGTGATTCGGATCGAGTCCCGCTCGTTGGCAGAGTTCGCCCCAAGTTTGGATTGCGTCTTTCATGCCATGCTGAACGGTGACAGTGCGTGCATTCTGTTCACAGTGATAGTCGTAGGTTGGCACTAGGAATCTCCTCATGAATTTGACGGTTGGAACGGCGAGCGGCGCTATACCTCGCGCGGCCGAGGCGGACACATTTGTCGCTGCGGCACACTAACCCGAAGTGTCAACGAGGAGATGTGTGGCGTTCCTCGCTGACACTTCGGGTGAGTGTCAGCCTCGACCGCGCGAGGATAGCTTTCCTCGCCGTGAGCAGGCAAGGCTATCGAATCATCACGCAGGAACGATGGTGTGCCGTTGTGCCGCCGACCAGATCGGCCGAAGTGGGGACGACTCGCGCGAAGCCGCCTTCAATGGAATCGAGTGCTTCACGAGAGGAGTGCTGCCAGCAGCCATAGGCTTCATTTGGAGCCAATAACCGCCGCCATCCCAAGCTCAGTCGCCCCATCGTCCAACGGGCGTTGAGATCTTGCAGTGGCCGCAGCCGGGACGTTCCATCGGCAGCGCGATAGCGCATCGCGTCGATGCCGAGCGGCCCGATGTAACCTGTCTCTTGCAGGCGTTGCGCTGCGTCGAGCGCGACCTGAACCGCAGGCTTCCATGTCGATTCATCGTGATCGGGTAAGGCGAACCAACTTCCCGCGTACTGACCTCGTTTGTCCACCAGCATCGGCACAAGACCGATGAGTTGCGGCAACCCTGTTTGCGGGACTTCGATCTGAATACCGACTTCATCGAGACGCTCGACCCACGGTTCGAGAAAGACCACGCCATCCGCTGCGATTCGTTTAGCGACCCAATTGAGGTCCGTTGGCGTGGGGTCGCAGCAACCGAGAATTCGTTCGCGGCCAGACATCCCAAACTCAGCCTTCACCACCCAACGGGCGGCTGGCCCCAGCACAGCGAGTTTGTCAGCGAACTCTGTCATGGTGGCGATCTCGCGGGCACCATCGAGTCCAACTTTCCACTCGCGTTCCAGACCGGCTGAGAACCGGCGCGAGTTTCCAATGCGAACGGTAGCGTCAGGAGAATCGTTGCGTCGCCAACCCCGTGCGTCGCAGAGTCGTCTCACGTCGTCGGTCCACCCCCAAGGGAGGCATTCCGTACCGCGCGGCACATCGTCGAATGAGATGACTGGATTCACACGCGGCAAACCATGTTCGACGGCATGTTTGAAGAAACTTGCGTCGAGAGGTTGTGGCGTCCAGACGAAGTCACCGTCCTCGGCGATGGACAACCACGACGAAGACAATTCGGCGTTGATCCGCTCCAACTTCGTCGAAATCTGTCGCCGGGGATCGGCGAGACGATGCTCGAAATCGAAGTTGCCAACGAACAACCGCGCCATCCTGAGAACTTTCGAAGCGAGTGAGTCAGGTTCGTTCCACGCTCACGCCCCGAGTATATTTCACGCGGCCGAAACTGACGCATTTGACGCTGAGTCACAATAACCCGAAGCGTAAGCGAGGATGTGAGTTGCGTCCTCGTTTACACTTCGGGTTAGTGTCAGCTACGGCCGCCGTATAACTACCCCGCATGTTTCGGCGCTTCGCCAACCGTTCCCGACGCGAGCATCGCGACGGCTTCATCAACGGTGTTCGTCAACCGGAAGTATTCATCGAGCTTTGTCGCACTCAGCACGTCAGCCATCATGTCGGTCACCCCGCACAGCGCCAGTCGTCCTTCGCGGCGATGGAGGTTGCGATGCAGGGCGATGAACTTGCCCAATGCGGCGCTGGTGATCAGCGAGACCACTTCAAAGTTGACGACCAGCAGGCGACAACCGAACTGATCGACGAGCTTCGTCAATTCCTGACCGAGATGTTCGATATTGTCCTCTTCAGACAAGCTCGCTCGGATGATGTGCAACACGACGACGGCACCGCGCTCGTCAATCGTGAAGTACACCGGCTTGAATTCACTGAGTGCAGCCATGGCCCGTCTCCCGCTCGGCTTCAAGAAAGTGCTGGGTGGCTCGAGTGGCACGTCCCAAGATCATCTGCCCCACGTCGTCAGGTCCGCCGGGAATCTCGACCGGAACATACCGCCGATCTGTTCCGTGAACCCATCCAGCGCGTGCGCGGCACTCGCCTTCGATCATGACTTCCAACTCGCGACCAATTAGCGAGGCATGGTACTGATGGGCGAGATCGCGTTCCAGTCGTTCCAATGTTCGGATTCGTTCGGCACGCACGGTTCCATGAACTTGATCAGGCAGCGTCGCAGCAGGTGTTTCGCGTCGGGCACTGAACGGAAAGATGTGGATCTTCAGGAATGCGGCTCGACGGCAAGCCTCCAAAGTTTGATGGAACTCATCGTCCGTCTCGCCCGGAAACCCAACGATGACATCAGTCGTGAAGGCGGGGTTATCGAGCCGCTCACGCAGACGGTCGAGTTTGTCGAGAAACCGCTCGACTGTGTACCGCCGCCGCATCCGTTGCAACACGCTGTTGGAACCGCTTTGCAGAGCGGGGTGAAACTGGGGACAAAGGTGCTCGCAATCTCCGGCGGCGGAGATGAAATCGTCGTCGATCTCAGCCGCCTCGATACTCGACAGTCGCATCCGCCATGGCCCCGGAATGCGATCGAGCTGACGGAAGAGGTGCCACAACCGAAACGGCGGCAACCCTGATCGGCCTCGCGAAGTGTCCACTCCATAATGTCCGACGTGAATGCCCGTGAGGATGATCTCGCGATAACCATTGTCGATCAGCCGTCGCACTTCGGCTTCGATCTCTTCGGGCGAACGACTCCGTAGGCCGGGACGAACCTGCGGGATGATGCAGTACGAACACTTCAAAATACAGCCGTCCTGCACTTTGACGTACGCTCGCTTTCGCCCCTCAAACCGGCTGATCCCGGTCGGCATATCGACGATGCCGTGCCGCGCGAGGATGTCGGGCAACTCGCGCTTATCAGTGACAACCTCGAACACAGACGGGAGTTTACTGACGGCGGCGGGATCGCGCGTGGCGTAGCACCCCATGACGAGAGTGCGTGTGCCGGGGTTGTGCTTCGCCAATTGACGGATCACCTGCCGCGATCGTGAGTCCCCATTGGAAGTGACGGTACACGTATTGACGACACAAAGGTCAGCCGACTCTTCCTCAGTCGCTTCGCGGAATCCATTCCGCTCCAATGCTTCGAGGACGAGTTGCGTCTCGTATTGGTTGACCTTGCACCCCAATGTCACGAGCCGGCACGTCCTGTCGCCTCGATGCGGTGACTCGGGTCCAATTAACGGTTGAACTCTTGCAGCACTGTGACCACCTGACACCTGCTCCCAGCCAAGTGCCGACGGAACCTGTGCGAGGTCTGTCATCGAACTACCGTCGTTGATGAGCACCACCACGTCCTCGAGAGCCACTGTTTCCACGACCGCGCGGCTCGGGACCACGAGTGCGAATGAGGTACGAGATCGCCTCTTCCCACGTGGGGATTCCCTCGTAGTTCACGGGAGCGAGCGGTTCCTCATCGACACTAGCAACAGCAGGACGAACTGGCCGCCCGCCGTCACTGTTACCAGCAACAGCGTCTTCGCCATCGTCCTCATCTTCGTCCTCATCGTCTTCTTCGCCAGCCTGCTCATCGCCAACGGATGCAGCGACCGGTGAAGATTGGTCGTCCGGACGCTTGCGACCGCGACGACGACGGCGACGTGGGCGACGCTTTTCGCCGCCCTCCTCGTTCTCGTCGTCTTCCTCGTCATCCGAACTGGCGGGATGCGCGTCAGCGGCTCCCTCTTCATCGGCCTGCGAATCGTCTTCGCCGCCGAAGCCAAGCATGTCTTCGTTGTCGTCGTCGTCCGCATCATTCGATTCTGCACCACCATCGGCGGCCACTTCGGCTTCCGTGCGACGACCGCGTCCACCACGTCGTCGGCGACGGCGGCGGGGACGGCGACGATCTTCGTCACTCGATTCTTCAGACGAGTTGGCTTCTGCCCCAGCGGCCTCATCACCATCGTCGTCGTCATCTTCCACGAATTCTTGGAACAAGTCGGAAGCAAACACATCTTCGTCATCGACGGGATCAGGTTGCCGCACGGCAGGCGCGGGCTTTCGGGCGGGGGCCTCTGACCTAATAACAGCAGGTGCGGGACTGCGGCGCGGCTTGGGTTCTTCATCCAAGCCTGATGCGAATCCATCGTCGGAACCAACGGCGACCGATTGAGCGGGTAGTGATCGCGGCGGGCGAGTTTCTTCAGCGGGAGCCTTTCGAGGAGGTCGCTGCTCCGATCGGGGAGCCTCACCACGTTCCGAACGGAGAGCATCGCCGCTCGATTCGCTTCGGCGTCTCGGACCTCGATCGGATCTCCCTTGAGCAGGAGTACCATCGGCCGGAGCAGTCTCATCGCGGCGAACCGGCACCGGTCGCGCGGCGACCTCATCGCGCGGCGCTCTCTCACGCGGAGGCTGCTCGGCACGCGGAGCTTGATCACGGGGAGGTGCCTCGCGACGCGGCGTCTCTTGATCGCGATCACGCGGTCGTTCACGTCCTCCGTCACGATCACGTCGTGGACCGCCGTCTGCCCGACTAGGACGGCTTGCACCACGAGCCGCAGGCGCATCGGATTGCGAACGTGCTACCGGTGGCTTGTGCGGTTCATCGAAGTTCCAACTTTCGAGTGCGTCCCAAATGTCTCGGTCACCGTCTTCGCGAGCGCGCTTGGCAGGCTCACGATCACGAACCGGCTCGTCGCCAGAACCTTGTTCGGCCGCGACTTCTCGCCGTTCTGGGCGTCGCTCAGCGGCAATGGTCTTCTTCTCCGGAACCGACACGTCATCGTCTTCTGGGAACGAGAGGTCTTCCTCCGGAAAAGAAAGATCTGGCTCAGGGGCTTGTTCAGCGACGCGGCCCTTCAGCTCGGAAGCCGCAACAGCAGCGGGAGCCACCTCCGCCGGGATCGACTTGGCTGCGGGCGGCTCATCGTCGGGGAGGTCGAAGTCGTCGTCGGCCCCTCCGAATTGAATGCCCAGCAGATCGGAGGCAAGCTTGCCCCACGAATCATCGTCTTTGTTTTTGGAAGCGGCAGGAGGTTGTTTGGCCATGAACGTTCTGGGGTCCACGAGGTAGCGGCTTGGATGCGAACCGACCGCGTGAATTCACGCTCCGTCAGCCGCCGGACAGCGGGCGAACTATGGCGTTTGAACGGGCTTTCTGCAACACACGTCCTCAAAGCAAAGCGGGGGACACAGGTGGAGACATTGAGGCCCACGAAGCCGGGTGAGTGCTCCCCAACTCGCGCGAGGTCAGCGGGAGGTGCCCGTCGCGTGGACCTGCTGAATCTCAGCCTGCTTCTCTAAGGCCGTCTGCAAGGACTGGTTGTATTCCGCGAACTTGGCGTAGCCTTCGTGCTTCACCAAGAGATCGGCTTGAGGACTGAGAATGACCGTGCAGGGGAGTCGCTCCACCTCCAAAATCTTCGCGATCTTGGCGTCGCGGTCGAAGTCGAGATGGACGGGGATGAAGTCGCGTTCGACGAGCGCCGTGATTCGTTTGTCGCCCAGCGTCTCGCGTTCCAGCTTGTGGCAGAACGTACACCAACTCGCGCCGAAGACGATCAGGAGCGGCTTATCCTGCTCGATCGCGATCTTGTGTGCCGCCTTCAAACTGTAGTTCCAGCGAATCTTCTGCGTGGGAGGTGCAGCAAAGGGAGGAGCCGCGTCGGCGAATTTGGCCGCACGACTCAAAGCAACTCCGGACCCGAACAAACTCAAACAGAAGTAGCGGCGATCCATGACGACATCCCTTTCGCAATGAGGAACTGGCTCGAAATAACTTCCCGATTTCCAGTCGCTCGTTTAACCGCCCGCCAAAGGCGAGCGCGGCGAGGTGACACCGTGCATCAACTCCGTACCGCCTCCGCGCTCGCCTTTGGCGGGCGGTTAAACGAGGAAGTTGTTTTGAGCCAGTTCCTAAGTAGCAGCGAGCGGCTCGGCAATTTGTTATCGGCCAGCAACCTGGAGTTTTGGCGTTTCTGTTCGAGTTCTCCTAACCGCTGAGGTCGATTCGTCGGGCATCCACGGAACATCCTGCCTGCCTTACCACGGCAGGTTGACGGTCCACGCACAGGCGAAGAAAAAGCCTGACCACGGATGGCACCGATTTCACAGAGGACACGGATAAAGACCGGAGCAGAGCAAGGAGAGAAGTGAGTTCTTGGCCTGCGTCTGATCCGGTCATTGTCCAATCTGTGCAGTTCCGTACTACTCACGTTTTGTTTCTTCGCCGGGCGCGCAGATTTCCGCACTGTCACCCAGTGATCCCCGCTGCCAGAGAAGCTTGTCAATCGCCCACTTCATCCACGAACGACCGTCAGAAGATCTCAACAAGAAAATGGTGGACAAGAAGATGAAAGCCGGGTCCAGATGCTTTCTCTCCGATCTTCTTGTCCGCCATCTTCTTGTTCCTTTCGGTTGCGGTGGAGCCGCGCTGGGTGATCCGTGGTTCCGCCGCTTCATCTTGTTTCGGCTTCAAAGTTCCCTCGCCAGCCGACTACGCTCCAGCCAGCGCCTGCGTCACCACGTTGCGGGCTTCGGTGACGAGGGTGTTGAGGTGGACGGGATCTCGGAAGCTTTCGGCGTACAGTTTGTAGATTGCTTCGGTCCCCGAGGGTCTCGCGGCGAACCAGCCGTGCGCCGTTGTGACTTTGACTCCGCCGATCGCCTTGTGGTTGCCGGGGGCTTCGCTGAGTTTTGCCGTGATCGCGTCACCGGCCAGCGTGGTTGAAGTGATTGCGGCGGGAGTCAAATGTTTGAACGCGGCTTTCTCGGCGAGCGAGATCGGCTGGTCGATGCGGACGTAATGTCGCTCGCCAAACTGCTCGACCAAGCCTTGATAGTGTTCGCCGGGATCGCGTCCCGTTTTCGCCGTGATCTCCGCTGCGAGCAGCGCGAGAATGATGCCGTCCTTGTCGGTGGACCAGACTTGGCCGTCGCGGCGCAAGAAGCTCGCGCCGGCACTCTCTTCACCACCGAAGCCGAGCGTTCCGGAAAACAGCCCCTCAACGAACCACTTGAACCCGACCGGTACTTCATACAGCGTGCGGCCGAGTGACGCGGCCACGGCGTCGATCATGCTGCTGCTGACACACGTCTTGCCGACGGCCGCTGTCGCAGACCAGTTCGGTCGGTTCGAGAACAGGTACTGAATCGCGACGGCGAGATAATGGTTCGGGTTCATCAATCCCATCGACTTCGTGACGATGCCGTGCCGGTCGGTGTCGGGATCGTTGCCGAACGACAGGTCGTACTGATCCTTCAGTTGCACGAGACTCGCCATCGCGAACGGGCTGGAGCAGTCCATCCGAATTTTGCCGTCGTGGTCGAGCGTCATGAAGCCGAACTGCGGATCGACCTTGTCGTTCACGACGGTGATGTTCAGGCCATACGTCTCGGCAATCGGCTGCCAATACCCGACACCGGCACCACCGAGTGGATCGACTCCCAACCTCAGCCCCGCCGATTTGATCGCGTCCAAATCGACGACCGACTTCAAGTCGTCGATGTAGGCACGGGCGAAGTCGCGATGAAACGTCGTCGGAGCACGCAGGGCGGCCTCGGAGGAGACGCGGCGGACGCCCGAATTGCGACTTTTCAGCAGTTCGTTCGCGCGGTTCTGCACCCAGCCGGTGATGTCGGTGTCGGCGGGGCCTCCGTTAGTCGAGTTGTATTTGAAGCCGCCATCGGCTGGCGGATTGTGCGATGGCGTGATGACGATGCCATCGGCGAGTTGATCGCGTCGTCCCTTGTTGTATGTGAGGATCGCGTGCGAGATCGTGGGTGTCGGCGTGAACCCGTTGCCGTTCTGCACGACGGTTTCGACGCCGTTCGCCGCGAGGACTTCCAGAGCCGTTCGTTCGGCCGGAGCCGACAGCGCGTGGGTGTCCTTGCCCAGGAACAACGGCCCCGTGATCTGGTGAGCCTGTCGGTACTCGACCAGCGCCTGAGTGATCGCGCCGATATGAGCTTCCGTGAACGTCGCGTTCGTGGAAGTACCGCGATGCCCGCTCGTCCCAAAGCTGACCTGCTGAGTCTCATTGTCCGGATCGGGTTGCTGCGTGAAGTACTGCTCGATCAACCGACCGGTGTCGATCAACATTTCGGCAGGAGCCAACTTTCCAGCCAACGGATGCGTCGCCATGTTTGTTCCTCAAGGTTGTTGGGGGGATGAGTCGTAGGATGGACGCCTCGTCCGTCCGTTCTTGCTCGGATGTTCCACAGTTCTGGAGTCGCAGTTCTGGAGTCAGGTGTTCAAATTTCAAAATTGGCCGCACGACTGACATTAACTCTCTCAGCGCACTCACGGCCAATTTTGAAATTTGAACGCCGGACCCCAATTCGAGGTTGTTGGAAGTCGGCTGGGCCGAGTTGCCAGCCGACGTTACCATCAAAATGGCGGTACTGTATCGGCAGCGCTGGCGGATGGGCAGGTTGCCCCGCGTGAACAAGGCCGAGTCCATGTGGGACATCCCGACGCCCTCGCTCACGCTGCGGGTTGGTGCTGAAACCGTCTTTAGAACATGCAAAGGAACACCATGATTCGTTGGACTCGGATTGTTCTCTCGGGCTTGTTGATCGTGGCGTTGGTGTTGGGTGACGTGCCGCGTCGCGCGAGTGCGGCCGATCTGTCGGGAGCGGCGGTCAAAGAGGCGATTGAGCGCGGGAAAAAATTTCTCGCCAGTCAGCAGGAGGCGAACGGAGCTTGGTCGAACGGCAGCGAGGGCCAACAAGTTGGCACGACGGCGATTGCCTTGCTGGCGCTGATTAACTCGGGAATGACTCCGCAAGACGCGCCGGTGAAGCGCGGCCTGAAGTTTCTGCGTGAGAACGATTCGCACGGCGGCCCGGAAACCTATCAAGTCGCCCTCGCGATCATGGCGCTGGCTGCGGCAAAGGACGGAGCCACCGATCGCCTGCGGATCAGTCAGCTCGCCCAGCGCCTCGAAGGGGGCCAGGTCACACAGACGAACTCCGGCGCGTGGGGTTATGAACTCGGTGGTGGTGGCGGCTTCATCGGTGGTGACAGCAGCAACACTCAATTCGCCATTCTCGGCTTGAGAGAAGCGGTCGAAGCGGGAGCCATCGTGAGTCGCGAAACTTGGACGAGGAACCGCGACTATTGGGTTCGCGGCCAGAACGGCGATGGTGGCTGGGCCTATACCAGCGCAAGAGGTGCGGGAGGCAGCTACGGCAGCATGACGGTGGCGGGAGTCTCCTCATTGGCGATTTGCGAACAGATGCTGCGCACCGATCAGGGGGTCGCGCCGGACGGAACTCCTCCCTGTTGCAATCAGGCCGAGCCGAACCCCGAATTAGAGAAGGGCCTGGATTGGCTGGCGCGTCACTTCAATCCTGGCAACAACGTTGGCAGCCCTCACGGCAACGTCTTGTACTTTCTCTACGGCATCGAGCGGGCAGGGCGACTCAGCGGGCAGAGGTTCTTTGGCGAACACGATTGGTACCGCGAAGGAGCCGCGTACCTCGTCAAAATGCAAAACGCGGTGATTGGTCGCTGGGATGGAGCGGGCCACGGTGAGTCTCACCCCGTCATCGCGACGAGCTACGCGTTGTTGTTCCTGTCGAAGGGCCTCGCGCCGGTTCTCGTCAACAAATTGAAGTACGGGCCACGCGATCCGCAGCGGCCGCTCGAAATCGTCGGTGACGATTGGAACCGCCATCGTCGTGACATCCGCAACCTGACCGAACACATCAGCGGGCGACCGAAATGGCCGAAGCTGCTCACGTCGCAGGAAGTGGACCTCGCGCGGGCCGTAAAAACCGATGGAGTGAACTCGCTATTGCAGGCTCCCGTCCTGTTCATCACCGGCAAGGACCGACCGAAGTTCGCTCCGGAAGAACTCAAGCTGCTCAAAGAGTATCTCCAAGAGGGCGGTTTCATTTTCGCCATGCCCACCTGTCAATCGACCGAGTTTGAAGCCGGCCTGCGCGAAGTGTTGACTCAGATCCTGCCGCCGGGCGAGGGCGAACTGAAACCGCTCACGCCCGACCACCCGGTCTATCGCAGTGAACACCTGCTGCACTCCGACAGCGTGCCGCTGTTCGGTGTGGACTTCGGTTGTCGCACGACCGTGATCTATTCGCCCGAAGACCTCGGTTGCCTGTGGGATTATTGGGCGAAGCAAGACCCGCCGAAACGAAACGTGCAGCTCACGGCGAAGATTCTCCGCGCGACGCAGATCGGTGTGAACGTGATGGCCTATGCCACCGGACGTGAACCGCCCGACAAGACCGACGCCCCGAAGAAAGTGGCCGAAGCGGCGGACCTCGACAACGTCGAACGAGGGCTGCTCCAGATCGCACAAATCAAGCACGACGGAGCCTGGAATGCTGCCCCGCGCGCGTTGCGTAATCTGCTCGTCGCGCTGAACGAAACAGCGGGCCTGGCCGCCTCAACCAAATCGCGTGAGCTGACCTTCGCCGATCCCAACGTCTTTCAGCATCCGATCCTCTACATGCACGGTCGCAATCGTTTCGCCATGAACAACGACGAGAAGAAGCAGTTGCGCGAGTACCTCGACCGTGGCGGCGTCCTGTTCGCGGACTCTTGTTGCGGCGCGAAGCCGTTCGACAAATCATTCCGTGAGTTCATGCAGGCCGTCTTCCCTGACAAGAAGTTCGAGCGGATCGCCGTCAACCACGAGTTGTTCACGGAAAAGTACGGCCACGACATCCGCAAGCTCCGCCGCCGGATGCAAGAGTCCGTGGGCGAGACGGCCGCGTCATCCATGAACGTGCGCGAAGTCGATCCGCTGCTGGAAGGGATCGAAATCGACGGTCGCCTCGCCGTGATCTACAGCAAGTACGACATTAGCTGCGCCCTCGAACGACAGGCAGCGGGAAACTGCGAAGGCTATCTCCCCGAAGACGCCGTGAAGCTCGCGACGAACATCGTGCTGTACGCGTCGCTGCAAGACCTGCGACTCAAGCCAGCAGAAGTGACCGAACCGAAGTGACCGAACCGAACAGTCGTCCATCGGGTGCGCTGCCAGTCTTCGCCGCCTGAGCGGGGTGGCGTCAGCCCGGCTCAACCGATTTCGACTTCTGTCGGAAACGTCAAAACGAGCTATACCTCACGTGGCATAAAGTGAGAGGTTTCCGAGCGGGGCGGCGTCAGCCCCCCGGTTCTTCCATAGCGGGCTGACGCCCAAGAACCGGGGGGCTG
>JAYTGQ010000487.1:0-1768 GCA_043733345.1 Schlesneria sp. | reverse complement strand
CTTGGGGATCGAAGAGCGGACGGGCAAGAGTGCCCATCCTACATTGGGATCCGACTACGCTTGCCGCTCGCCAACCACTCTGGGTGATACTCATCCGCAGATTCACCGCCTCCGACCTCGCGTGCGCCATACATCAGAAGTTAGAGTTCCATGCGACTTGGGCACACGCCGTTTGGACACACACCGTGAGGACCATTGAATGCGACAGTGCTGGATCATCACCGCTCTCCTGACGGTCGCGGCCTCGTTCACCCCGATGCCCGCTTTGGCCCAGACGGCATCCGAGGAAGGGCTGAAGTTCTTCGAGATGAAGATTCGGCCCGTGCTGGTGCAGCACTGTTACAGTTGCCATTCGGTGCAGGCACGCGATGCGGAGAAGGTCATCGGGGCGGGGCTGTTCCTCGATACGGCGTCCGGGACGCTGGTCGGAGGCGAGAACGGGCCAGCCCTCGTCAAAGGGAAGTCGGCCGAAAGTCGGCTCATCAAGGCGTTGAAGTACGACGGGGTCGAGATGCCTCCGAAGGGAAAGCTCTCGGACGAGATCATTGCCGACTTCGTGAAGTGGATCGACATGGGTGCGCCCGACCCGCGCGAAGGAGCCGTGCCGGTCAAGCCGAAGCGTGAGATCAACATTGCCGAGGGTCGCAAATGGTGGTCGTTCCAGCCGCTGCAAACGGTGACGCCGCCCGCCGTGCCGGACGGTTCGCGCGTCCAGTCGCCGATCGACAATTTTGTTCTCGCCGCGCAGGTGGCTCAGAAGCTGAAGCCGAACGGCCCGGCGTCGAAAGAGAAGCTCATCCGTCGCGCATACTTCGATCTCATTGGGTTGCCACCGACGGCGGAGCAGATCGACGCCTTCGTCAACGACGCATCGCCGCAGGCGTTCGAGAAAGTGATCGACGAGTTGCTGGCCAGCCAACACTACGGTGAGAAGTGGGCGCGGCACTGGCTCGACGTGGCCCGGTTCGCCGAGAGCGGCGGGTATGAGTTCGACGGCTTTCGTCCCGGTGCGTACCACTACCGCGACTGGGTGATTCGGTCGCTCAACAACGACCTGCCGTATGACCAGTTTGTGAAGCAGCAACTGGCGGGAGACATGCTGCAAGCCGACGACTACCACGCGGCGGCGGCGAGCGGCTTTCTTGTCGCGGGGCCATATCCGGGCCAGATCACGGCGAAGACGGTCGAGGGGATTCGTTACGACCAACTCGACGACATGCTGATGACAGTTGGCGGCTCGATGTTGGGCCTGACGCTCGGCTGCGTCCGCTGCCACGATCACAAATACGATCCACTGCCGCAACAGGATTACTACGCTCTTGCCGCCACGTTGGCTCAGACTGCACACGGCAATGTGAACCTCGACCCCGATCCCGCGGCGACTCAAAAGAGAATTGAACAACATGCTGCGGATCAAGCGGCGCGACTGGCCGCTTGGCGGGAGTACTCAGCCAAGGAGCTGCCAGTCCGATTCGCCAAGTGGCAGCAGGAGGCGTTGCCCAAGCTGGAGATCGAACCGCGCTGGCAGATTCTCGATGCCTTGTCGGTTACGTCCGACGATACCTGGCTGAGTACCGAAGACGACGGAGTGGTGAAATTCGTCGGACCGCGTCGCAAGGACGGCGACAAATATGTCGTCACGACACAAACCTTTCAGCAGAAGTTGACGTCGATTCGTCTCGACACCCTGACGCACAAGTCTCTGCCGAAGAAGGGCCCGGGCCTGAGCGGTGATGGCAGCTTTGCCCTGGGCGATTTCAAAGTGATC
>JAYTGQ010000486.1:0-1769 GCA_043733345.1 Schlesneria sp. | reverse complement strand
TCGGCTTGAAGTCTTCGACAAACAGGTACGTTTGCTTGCTCGTCGAGAACTCGTAGAAGTTCGTGTAGATCGCGGCGGCCTGTTGCGAGGTCTCATCGCGACCGTACTCGAAGGCGGGGTTCCGCTTCGCCGGGTAATGGCTTTGGGACGCTTTCGGGATGTCCACCTGAGCCGCCGCCTTGAGCTTTTGCTCATTCGGTTTGTGTTCGGTGCAACCGGGAAGCGCTCCACCGAGCAGCAGTCCCGCTGCGCCGAGTCCCAGCGAACTGCGACCGAGCGATTCGAGGAACTCGCGCCGATGCAGGCCACGGTTGCGATAGACGCTTTCGTCCGTCAGCCTGTGCAGGGATGGGTCGAAAGGTTTGCGGCTGATGAAGTTCATGGCGAAGCTCCTTCGTTGAAGCGAGGCGTTGGATTCGTACTACGAGGTGTCATATTTGTGTCGGCTCGCGCGCGTCTTGGGCGGTGTGTTTCGAGCGTCAGCTCTTTCCGACCACTTTCCGAGCGGGGCGGCGTCAGCCCCCCGGTTCTTGGGCGTCAGCCCGTTCCCAAGCGAAGAACCGGGGGGCTGACGCCGCCCCGCTCGGAAAGCGAGAAGAGGGCTGACGCCCAAGTCACACGTTTGCTTGCGGTTAAACAAGATCGACGATGTTGAGCGGGCCAGAGTCTACTCGCCGCCCGATGGAGTCTGCCAGAAAGGTTTTCTCATGAGTGATCCTGCGCGATTGGAACGAGCAACGGAGTTGATGAGGTCCGCATATGGACAGGTCGAGTTGCCGGAGGGCGATTCGACGTGGACGCTCTTCCTGCGCGTGTTGTTTGGCGTGGGGAGCGATCATCGTTCGAGTGAGGCTTTGACGGAGATCTTGAAGTCGTCGCCCATCGCCGCGCCGCAGACGACGATGCAGACGGCCGCCGGTTCGTTGGTCGAGGTTCTCGCGCCGGTCCCGCGCGGGCCACAGAAGGCGTCGCTGGTGCGAACCATCGCCGCGTGGTGGATCGAACAGTTTGGCGAGGAACTCACCCCCGAATGGTCGCGCGGCGCGACGTTCTATCGCGAGTCGTTACGAGCGATCCGGGGCCTCGGTCCCGCGACGGTCGATGAGCTGCTGCTGTTCGCCGCGCGACTGAAGGTCTTCCCCGTGGATCGCCCGACGCTGCGCATCGCCGTCCGTCATGGCTGGCTCAGCCTGCCGATTGAAGATGAGGATGCGCAGTCGTTCTTCGTGCGTGGCATCGCTCAGACAGCAAACGAGTCGTGCCCAAGTGGAATCGATCCGCGCGAGTTCTCGCGCCTGCTGGCTCAGGTCGGCGCGAGTCACTGCGGTCGCGAACCAAACTGCGACGGCTGCCCACTTCAGACAATGTTGCCGCCGGGCGGGCCGCTGTCTCCCGAGAGTTGCTGAGAGCCGCGTCCGACACGCTCGTTTATGCCGCAGACGGGTGAAGATGGCACATTTCACACTAACCCGAAGCGTAAGCGAGGAACGCGACACACTCCTCGTTTACACTTCGGGTTAGTGTGCCGCAGCGACAAATGTGTCAGCCTCGACCGCGCGAGGTTTAGGCGCAATACCGTTCAATTAGCCATAACGATGGTGTCTGTAAAGCGTTTGGCGAGGCGTGACGGAGACTTGTGTTTGGCTCGTTTCTTGGGCCATTTGGACATCTTGCGTTTGATGACTCGGGGGTGGATGCGGTTGCGGCGGACGGGGATTTGTTCTTGTTGCAGTTCCCAGATCAGCGCGGTGAACCAGTGGGTGAAGGAC
>JAYTGQ010000485.1:0-5233 GCA_043733345.1 Schlesneria sp. | reverse complement strand
GCTAGCCCCGGTTCAAGCCGTGTAACCGGGGCTAGCGCCGCGCGGCTGATTTCTGTGACGCGGATGACTTCATTCTTCCATCCGTCAACGATTTCTTCGTGGGCAGAAAAGTCTACGCCAACGCCTTGCTTGTCAGCGACCTGATCGCCCTAAGCAATCGTTCCCGTTTGTCGTGATCGCGTGGACATATTTCGCCGAGATTCTCTAGAGGCGGTTTCAAAACCCGCAGCGTGAGCGAGGGCGTCGGGATGTCCCGCGTGGAATTGCCCTCGCTCACGCTGCGGGTTGGTTTTGAAACCGCTTCTAGGCGTGCGCTTGCTTGACCACAAATGTCGCTCGGCCTCACTCCGACCGTTGCCTCTGAGACGAAGCCTCATGATCTCGAACTTCTATCGCAGCTACAGTCGGTTGATCTTGGGGATTGTTTTCCTCTCGTTCGGGCCGTTGTGGTACTTCGCCGAGAGCATCAAGTCGAACAACGACATTGAGACGTGGCTGCCGCAAAACACCGATGTCCGGAAGACCTACGAAGAATTCAAACAGGACTTCGGCGCGGAAGAAGTCATCGTCATCGGACTCCCCGCAGCCGAGGCTTCGGCCGAAGTGGTTGAGTCGCTGGCCGGTCGGCTGGATCGACTCCCCGGCGTCCGTCGTTGTTGGACTCCCGCCCGCATGATGGAGCGGATGGTCGAGTTTGGAGTCGCGGAAGAGGAAGCCTCGCGCCGCATCGACGGGTTGCTGCAAGCTCCGAAAGGTGGGCTGGTCGGCGTTGTCGCTGCGTTGTCTGAAAGCGGCGTGAAGGATCGGGCACAGACGACGGCCGATGTGCGCGGAGTGCTGAAGTATTGCCGGTTCGATGCCGACCGGATCGCGCTCACTGGGGCACCGATCATCGTCACCGAACTCGATCGACTCGGCAGTTCCAAGTCGAGCAAGCAGTTCTTTCTGATCACCTGCGCGATCAGCCTCGGCCTGTTGTACTACTCGTTCGGTCATCTGGGTCTGTCGCTGGCGATGCTCGGCGTGACGCTGTGGGGCATCTTCCTGAATCAAGCGGTGATGGCAGCGTGCGGCGGTGAGATGAATTTCATTCTCGGATCGCTGTCGATCATGGTCATGATCTTCACGCTGTCGATTGCGGTGCATGTCGTCAGCTACCACACGTCGGCGGGCGACCGGGGCGAGGCCGATCCGCTGTCGTATGCCGTGTGGGAATCACTGGCCCCGTGCGTCCTTTCGACCGTGACGACGCTGCTCGGTTTGGTGTCGCTCAATGTCAGCAGCATTCTGCCCGTGAGTCAGTTCGGTTACGCGGCCGCGTCCGGCTCGGTGGTGGCGCTCATCGTCGGGCTGGGGATCACTCCCGCACTCCTCACGATGATTCCCTGTCGAGCGGCGCGTTGCGGCAACATCCAATTCAATTTTCGAGCTTGGGGCGAAGGGGTCGCGCGACATCGACACAAAATCCTTGCAGGAGCTGCGCTGCTCTTGTTCGTGACGAGCTTCGGGCTGATGCGACTCAAGCCCGATATCAATCCCACCGAGTTTCTGCCTCGCAACAGCAAGGTTCTGGCCGATCTGCACCGTGTCGAGAACGAACTGACCAACGTGGACTCGATCGAGGCCGTCGTCGATTTCCACGGGCAGCGTCTCGCGTTCCTCGACCAACTTCAACGAGTCCGCAAGATCGAAGCCACGATCGCCGCTCATCCCGGCATCCGACATACGCTGTCGCTGGCATCGTTCTTTCCCGAAGAAATGCCCGACAGTCCGCTCGCCACCGCGCGCGTGCTCGGACTAGCACAGTCCTACAGCGGCGAGGACGGCTTGGTCGCCGACCGGCAACGCATGTGGCGAATCTCGGCACGAGTGAGGCACGATACGAAGCAAACGTCCGTCCAAGTTCTTGCCGACCTCGCCGAATCGCTCTCCCAAGAACCGGTCTACTTCACGGGGATGGCTCCCCTGTTGAAGAACGCGCAGCACGAAATCTTCGAGGGCTTCTGGAAAAGTTTCTCGGCGGCCTGTCTGACGATCTCGGTCGTGATGGTGCTGTCGCTTCGATCATTCACTGCCGGGTTGATCGCAATGGTCCCGAACATCATTCCGATCTGGCTGGTCTTCGGGGGCGTCGGCTTCCTTGGGATGCCGGTCGATATCGGCATGATGATGACGGGCAGCATCGCGCTGGGGATCTCCGTCGATTGCACGTTCCACTTCCTGATTCAGTACAAGCAGACGTTCGACCAGACCGGCTCGTCGAGCGAAGCGAGTACCCAGGCACTCGAACATTCGGGCGAGCCGATGCTCGACTCGACGCTCATTTCCAGCCTCGGCCTACTCGCCCTGTGCCTGAGCAGCTTCACTCCGACCGCCCGCTTTGGCCTGTTGATGGCCGCGCAGATGGCCGCATCGCTGTTGGGTGAATTGGTCCTGCTTCCCGCGCTGCTGTGCTGCCGTCCAAACCGACGGATGAAGATCGCCTTGGCTGTTGAAGATGAGGCCCCCACTCCCGATCCCACTCCGTCATCGAACACCACGGACTCGGACCACGAGCCGCTCATTCACCCGTTCCCAGCCAGCCCCAAGAACGGTCGCCGCCGGACTCGCGCCGCTCAGAACTGAAGTTCCGGGTCATGTTGAATTGGACTCGCAAGACCGAGTTCTCAGGCCATGCAAACAAAACGGGCCGCAGACCAGATTGCTGGTGCGCGGCCCGTTTCGTTTTGGAGTCGATTCAAAGCCTCAACTCTCACTCAGCAGTTTCGTCAACGCCCGATCAATGACCTCCGCTCGAGTCATAGCTCCATGAATCGCGATGTACTCGTCGATTTGGCGTGAGTGAGCCGCAACAACCCGCTGCCACTCTTTCATCATGTCACGGAACTCGACAACCGCTCCCGATCGATCCGCTTCGCCCTGCTCTCGAACAGCCTGGCTGCGATCTCGAAGTTGTTGCATGCGTTCAGGGGACACTGTCGGTGGTGCCTTCATTCGTTGTCTCCAATTACGTAGGCAGTCACTACGAAGATGAGTTCCTCTCCATCCTCATAGTCAGTTTCATAGCTCACAAAAACAGTTCGGTCATCAGGAGTCAGCCCGTAGATCGCGGGACGGTTGCTAGAACGACTGGTCGTGTATTCCAAGACATTCTCAAACGCAAACTCCACGTCGCCGGTCGTCAGCCCATGCTCAGCAATGTGTTCAACGTTTTGGCCTTCTTCGTAATCCCAGCAAAACATCATCACGAAGCCCACCAAGATTAGAGCGGCGGGAGCCGAGTTCGGTCAAATGCCGAGTGAATTGTGCTGCTCGGTCTAACAACGTTTCCAAAGGCGTCACGCCAAGATCGGCAACAACAACGACGAGCCGTGTTGAACCTCGCGCGTGATGATCTGGCCGATCATCGTGGTCGGAGTCACGTCGTCGATCTGGACCGTCGCCAGAGATCCGGCCAAGCGCGGGTTGCCGTTGAAGACGACAATTCTGTCACACGACGTGCGGCCCGTCAGTTGGACCGGGCCGGGCGATGCAGACGTGTCGCCGCGTTTGATTTCGGTCTTACTCAGCCCTTCGACGAGAACCTCCACGTCCTCACCGATGAACGCGGCGTTGTCTTCCGCGCTGATCTGGTTCTGCAGCGCGAGCATTTCGGCGTTGCGCCGTCGCTTCACTTCTTCGGGGATGTCGTCGGCGTGCAACTCGAAGGCCTTCGTGCCGGGACGCGGGCTGTACTTGAAGATGAAGCTGTTCTTGAACCGGAACTCGCGGATCAGGTCGAGACTCTTCTGATGAGCCTCTTCCGTCTCACCGCAGAAGCCGACGATGAAGTCGCTCGACACGCCCGCTTTCGGTAACGTCGCACGGATGCGACCGAACATCTCGCGGTAGTCTTCGACCGTGTAGCCGCGCTTCATGCGCTTGAGTACCTCGTTGCAACCCGACTGCGCCGGGACGTGCAGGTACTGCGCACACTTGGGCAGATCGCGCACGGCGCACAGCAGGTCGTCCGACATGTCCTTTGGAAAGTTGGTGACGAACTTCAGTCGCAGGATGCCGTCCACGTCGTGAATGTGTTCGAGCAGGTCTGACAACCGGAAGAGCTTGCCGTCCTGAGTGTGCTTGTAACTGTTGACCGTCTGGCCGAGCAGCGTCACTTCTTTGACGCCCTGATCTGCCAGGACTTTCACTTCGTGCAGGATGTCGCGCGGCGGACGGCTCTGCTCGGGACCGCGCGTCATCGGAACGACGCAGTACGTGCAGAACTTGTCGCAGCCGATGACGATCCGGACGAACGCTTGATGCGGCGTCGGTCGCATCGCCGGTTCGCGTAACGGATCGTAACTTTGGAAGCTGTCACTGACTGCCGCGCGGCCCGCCTCTTTCCGGTCGAGACTCACGGCGAGAGATCGCTCGCGTCGTGAGCGTGCGGCGTCAATCAGCTTGGGGACTTCTGCAAGCTGGCCCGTCCCAACCACCAGATCGACGTGAGGTGCGCGTTGAAAGACCAGCTCCTGATCCTTCTGCGCCATGCAGCCCAACACGCCGATCACTTGGTTCGGGCGCGCCTGCTTGCTGAACTTGAGCCGTCCCAGTGCCGAGTAAATCTTGTGTTCAGCATGTTCGCGCACGCTGCACGTATTGAACAGAATTGTGTCCGCCTCGCGCGGGTCGTCCGTCAGCGAGTAGCCCTGTTTACGCAACGCCCCGACGACGAGTTCACTGTCCAGCATGTTCATCTGACAGCCGACGGTCTCAATGAAGAGCTTGCCGTTGTGCGAGTCAGCCACCGGAGACGAAGCGGCAGCTTGAGACCGCCCTTGTTCGCCGGAAGGGGCTGTCGATTGAGGCTCAAGTGCGGAGGGCGTCAGTGTGGCAGAGGTCGTGGTCATGATGCGAGCTTTGGTGGAGTCGGTTCGGCGGGTGAGTCGGATTCGACCGATGCAGGTCTTGCGGCGGCAAGTCTACCAATGAGACGAGCGGCACGAAGCATCCGGCTCAACTTCCAGCCTCAAAGGGGGCGGTACGGTATTTCCCCCGCCCGACTCAAACAAGGGCGCAAGACCTTCCAAGCACTAACCCGCAGCGTGAGTTTTGAAGTTGCGCTGTTTCAGGAAGCCTTTGCGAACACCCGGTGAGTGCCCGTCAGATTCATCGTGCTTTCATCCGTGCCCCGGCTTTGCCATCCGTGCTACAGGGATGCTCAAGAATTAGCACGGATGGCAAGGCCGGG
>JAYTGQ010000484.1:0-13489 GCA_043733345.1 Schlesneria sp. | reverse complement strand
GCTAGCCGCCGGTCGTTCCAACTCACCGGCGGCTAGCGCCTTGCCGCTCACGGGAAGTTGTTTTGAGCCAGTTCCTTAGCCGCCTGTTGAAAAACGGCTGTCGGGTGGGCGAGGCTCCTGCCGAGCCGCGAGAAACAAGCGACTTTCCTCACGCACACGGCTCGGCGGGAGCCTCGCCCTCCCTTTTTCAACAGGCTGTTAGCCTTGTGAATGGAATAATGTGGTGGGAGCCGACGCGGGCGAACCGTTGATCGCACGCTCGCCGTTGGCGTTGCGGCTAAACGTGGCATCAGGCAGTGCGGGGTTTGGCGCGTAAACTCGGCTCTTCCAATCAAGCCCGGCTTGCGAGTGGGTCGAAACAGAAATAGCATCCGACTCGCCCGATGGATCTCTCCCGCCGAATGCCCTGCCCCGCGAAACCCACACACAATGTCCCGACCCTTGGTCACATGGCCGTGCCTGCTGATGTTTTCGGCGATCATGATGGCGAATGCCGTTGCGGCGGCGGACGCTCCGCGCGGGATGCACTTCGCCAACGACATCGTGCCGGTTCTCAGCCGCTTCGGCTGCAATGCCTCAGGCTGTCACGGAAAGGCCGAGGGGCAGAACGGCTTCAAACTGTCGGTCTTCGGTTTCGATCCGGCGGCCGACTACATTGCCCTCACGCAGGAATCGCGAGGCCGGCGCGTGCTGCCCGCGATCCCCGAGCAAAGTCTGTTGTTGCTCAAGGTGTCAGGAGGCTCGCCACACGGCGGAGGCGTTCGCATCCCGCGCGGCTCCGACGAGTACCGTCTGCTGCGCGAGTGGATCGCCCTCGGGATGCCGGTCGGGCGCGAGGACGCTCCGCGCGTGACATCGCTCCGCATCGAACCGACCGAGAAGATTCTGGCCGTTCGTTCGACGCAAGCGCTCCAGGTGACGGCGGTCTACTCGGACGGACATGAAGTCGATGTGACGCGGCATGCCCGGTTCCAGACGAACCGCGAAGCGATCGCCACGGTCGATGAGTCGGGTCTCGTCACGACGCAGGACGTGGCGGGAGATGTCGCGATCATGGCGGCGTACTCCGAAACGACGGCTGTGTTCACGGCGTTGGTGCCGCGTACGAAAACGCTGAAAGACAAGAAGACGGAAGAGAAGACCCCTCACCCTAACCCTCTCCCCGCAGAGCCGGGGCGAGGGGACAGGAAAGAGGAAGACTCGAGCAACCAGTCTCCGCGAAACGACATCGACCGACTGGTCGATGCCAAACTCAAGAAGCTGAACATCGCCGCGTCGCCGGTGTGTGACGATGCCACGTATCTGCGTCGAGTGACGCTCGACCTGATCGGCAAACTCCCCACGGCGGAAGAGGCCCGTGCTTTCGCGAGTGACTCGCAGTCCGACAAGCGGTCGCGCTGGGTGGAGTCTCTGCTGCAACGTCCCGAGTTCGCCGACTACTGGGCGCTCAAGTGGTCCGACTGGCTGCGGGTCGATCGACTGGCGCTCGGTCACAAGGGAGCCTACTCGTACTACAAGTGGGTTCGCGACAGCTTCGCCTCGAACAAGCCGCTCGATCAATTTGCGAGGGAACTCGTCGAAGCCGACGGTTTGCTCGCCGAACATCCGGCCGGCCACTTCTACAAGGTGGCGAAGGATCCCGGCGACGCGGCGGCGATGCTGTCGCAGGCGCTGCTCGGCGTGAGGATCGACTGTGCGAAGTGTCATCACCACCCGTTCGACCGCTGGAGCCAGGACGACTACTACGGGATGCAGGCGTTCTTCACGCCGCTCGCGTTCAAGGCGACCCCGCGCGGTGAGATGCTGCTCGCCTCGAAGAACGATGCGACGAATCATCCTCGCACCGGCAAGACTATCTTCGCGCATCCGCTCGCGACTCCGATGCCCGACAAGAATCCCGACGGAGATCGCCGCAGGGTGCTCGCCGATTGGATGACCTCGCCGGGCAACCCGTACTTCGCGCGAAATGTGGCGAACCGCACGTGGGCGCACCTGACCGGACGCGGACTTGTCGAGCCGGTCGATGATGTCCGCTCAACCAACCCGCCGACGAACCCCGAACTCTTGGACACGCTTGCAAGAGAACTAGTGGATGGCCGTTTCGACTTTCACCGGCTGATCCGCTTCATCGTCGCCTCGCGCACATATCAGGCTTCGACCGAGGTCAACGTCTCGAACGCGAGCGATGAACAGAATTACTCGCGCGCCCTGCTGCGACGGCTCGACGCCGAAGTGCTGCTCGATGCCATCTGCGACACGACCGGCATTCCCGAGAAGTTCGATGGCGTCCCCGCCGGTGTCCGGGCGGTTCAACTGTGGGACAGCCAAGCGACGAACTATTTCCTCACCACGACCGGCCGCCCGACGCGCACAACCGTGTGCGAGTGCGAGCGAGTCTCGACCCCCAACGTCGCCCAAATCCTGCACACGCTGAATTCGGAAAACCTCGAATCAAAGCTGTCTCACGAAGCCGGACGCCTCGCCCGACTGACCGCTCAATTCGCGAAGGATGACCGGCAACTGGTCGAAGAACTCTACCTGACATTCCTCGCCCGACTCCCCAAGCCGGACGAAGCCGAAGCTTGCCTGAAACATCTGTCGTCCGTAGAGCCTTCCCAACGCCGCAAAGCCACCGAAGACTTGGCCTGGTCGCTGATGAACAGTTTGGAGTTTGCGTTCAATCATTGAGAACAGGGAACTGTAGGATGGGCACTCCTGCCCGTCCGGCCTTGCTCGCGTATTTCGCATCTCAGCAATCGAGCGACACTGACGATGGACCTGTACGACGAATTCTACTCGTTGATCGAAGCCTTCGACGCTGCGGCAATCCCTTACGCCGTGTGTGGTGGCATCGCCGTGGCCATCTACGGCTACCCTCGCTTTACGGAAGACATCGACTTGCTCATTCATCCCTCCGACGAGCAGCGGGCGTTGCAGGTCGCGGCGGCTCGCCAGTTCACGTTGGAAGGTGGCCGGTTGCCGATGGGCGAGGGCGAGGACTCGAAATGGGAGATTGTTCGTGTTTCCAAAGTGGTGGGTCGCGAACTCCTGACGCTGGACTTGATGCTTGTCGCCGAAGAGGTGCAGCTCGCCTGGGACGACCGTGCCGTCGTCGATTATGCTGGAAAACAAATCTCGGTGGTGTCGCGACCGGGACTCAAATTGCTCAAACAACTCGCTGGTCGCCGTAAAGACCAGCTCGACCTCGAACAACTGGGACTCAACGATGAAACCGCTCATTGAACCGCACGATCCCAAGCATCCGGACATGTCGCCGGAAGCCATCGATCGACGACTTCGCGAACTGGGGCGGCTCTACAAGCTTGGCATGTCCCTCCGAAATCCGACGTGGATCTGGCGGGGAAACATCACCGAAGCCGAGGAGGCCGCACGGCGAGAGGCCTCGCTCGAATCAACGACCGACGAACTGACTCCCCATTGAACAGAGGTAACGAAGTGCGTGACTACTGTGATGGCATCAACCGCCGCGATGCCCTGCGAGTCGGCGCGGGGGCGTTCGGGCTGAGCTTGGAGGGCGTGCTGCGACGGCGGGCGGCGGCGGCTGAGAAGGGGACCGACAATCGGCGCGACGACGTGTCGCTGATCGTCCTCTTCCTGAAGGGCGGACTGAGTACCATCGACACGCTCGATATGAAGCCTTACGCGCCGAGTGAGTTTCGCGGCGAGTTCGATCCGATCGCGACCAACGTCAGTGGCATCGAAGTCTGCGAACATCTGCCGCGACTGTCGCGGGTGGCCGACAAGTTTGCGCTGCTCCGATCGTTCACGCACACCGACTCCAATCACGGTCCCGCCGATCACTGGATGCTGACGGGATACGCTCCACGCGCCGGGTTCAATCCCAGCCTCAAGCCGAACAACCAGTTTCCGTCGTTCGGCTCGATCGTGGCCAAGTCGCTCGGCCCGCGCGGTTCGGTGCCTCCCTATGTGTGTCTGCCACGCATGCACAGTTCGTGTGGCCCGGCCTACCTCGGCCCGACGGCGGCTCCGTTTGTCGTCGAGGCCGATCCGAACGCGCCCGACTTCTCCGTCCCCGATTTGCTACCGCCCCTGACTGTCGATGCGGGGCGGCTCGGCTCGCGCCGCGATCTGCTTCAGACGGTGGACCGCTTCGCCCGCTCCGAGGAGGCGAAGGCCAACGCCGCCGCCAACATGACGCGCACGTTTCGCGAGAAGGCTTTTTCGTTGATGGCCTCGCCACAGACGAAGGCGGCGTTCGACATCGGCCTCGAACCGGACAAGCTGCGCGACGAGTACGGCCGCCACTCGCTCGGTCAGTCACTGCTCATGTCGCGTCGGCTGATCGAGGCGGGCGTGCGGTGCGTGACCATCGACCACACGAACTGGGACACGCACTACGACAACTTCAATACGCTGAAGAACGACCTGCTGCCGCACTTGGACTCGGGACTTTCGGCGCTGCTGCGCGATCTGCACGACCGCAGCCTCAACCAGAAGACGCTGCTGGTTGTGATGGGTGAGTTCGGGCGCACGCCCCGCGTCAACAAGGACGCCGGCCGCGATCACTGGGGTCCGTCGAACTGCATCCTGCTCAGTGGTGGCGGTGTGCGCGGTGGCCTTGTGCTGGGGGAGACCAACTCACGCGGCGAGAAGCCGGTCGGAGAGAGCACCGGCCCGGCGGACCTCTCGGCCACGATCTGCCACTGCCTCGGCATCGATCCCGACAATGAGTTCCACACGCCAGAAGGCCGCCCCGTGAAGATCACGAACAGCGGCAAGGTGATTCGCGGACTGCTGGGGTAACGATGCTGCCGTTCTCAGAATAGTCTGCTGAGTCACGTTGTAGGACGGACACTCTTGCCCGTCGGCGTTCAAACGGGAAGACGGGCAAGAGTGCCCGTCCTACCTTTGACAACAGGCTGTTCGGCACGCTTCGGTTGCCCCGCGCCGTCAGCGCAAGTCCTGGCTCAGGATCAGCGCCAGTCGGTGGCCTGCCAGAGCGGCTTGCTTTCGAGCGACATCACCGGCGGAGGTCAGGTAGCCGTCTGACAATTCCGTGACGGCGACGGTGGTGGTCAGCCCGCGTGCGACCGCTTGGACTGGCTCCAGCACTTCGGGAGCATAGACGTGGCTGCGGCCGACTTCGGCACTTTCCGACAGCCACGTGAGTGGGTTCAAGCCGTTCGTTTTCTTGGCTGCGGCTGCGGCGCTTGTCCATCGAACGCGGTCGTCACGAATTACTCCGCAACGTCGGCGGATGTCTCCCGCGTCGTATTGCGAACCGAGCAATCCGTCCCACAGGGCGTGGAGATTCTTCGACTGCTTCGTCGGGATTGAATTCGCACCACGGTCTCCCTCGGAGAATGCACCGGCGACGTAGAGGCTTCCCGCATGACACGGTTGATGAGCATCACCGACCAGATGGACCAACCAGCAGATGGCGATTGCGCGGTCGGAGGTCGAGCGAGTCTTGTCTCGCAGCACCGCGCGGCAGACCTCGACGGCCTGAGCGATGTGAAGTTCCTGAGTCTCCAACGTCGCATCGGCCGGAGCCGGTCCCGGGTTCTGGGGAACGTTCGGGGGATCACCGATCGTCAGCGTGGCCCCGAGTTGATAGTGCCAAGTCGGCCGGTTGTAGTTCGGCTGGGAACGGGCCACATCGGGCCAGTACCCTGCCCGGCCCATCACCCACCGCTCCCGCGCTTCAGGAGTCATCGGTTGGGCGTCGTGCGGATTGCTCGACTTGCTGCCCGAGGGAGCGAAGTCCTCTTGGAAGCGAGGATGCTCTCGCAGGATCGCTTGCAGTTGCTGCCGCTCTTGCTTGCTCAGGAGGTCATAGGCCAGCAACGCCACAATGTGATGCCCCGGCTCGTGCCACGCCACACACGGTTGCACGACCAAACAAAACATCAGGCAGACAACAATCATTCTCGCGGCAACAGTTTTCATGAGGCTTCTCCGGTACACAAATTGGAAACACATGAGATATGCGTTCACCAGAGCCAGCCGCAAGGACTCGCGCCCAAATTCGCCAACTCTTCACCGTGTCCTTGGGTGGAATTCCTCAGTCGGAGTCGTTTGACCCGTAGTATCGGGCTAGCTTCATCGGGCCAGTTTCACCCATTCATTCAATGATGATGTTTCCAACAGCAGGGGTGAGCCGGGCGGCGTCAGTCCTCGGACTCTTGTCATTGCAGCTAAGAGTCCGGCGGCTGATGCCCAATGGCACTGACTTTACTAACCCGCAGCGTGAGCGAGGGCGATGACAGGAGGCGTTTCCCCTTGTTTCCCTCGCTTACGCTGCGGGTTACTGAGGTAAAGTCCGTGCCATTGGGCTGACGCCGCCCGGCTCACCTGATTTCGACTTCTGTCGGAAACATCCCTGATTGACGGGCCGCTTATCAGTCATCGGCGGTCACTCGCGACGGGGGCGTGCCAGAGACTCTCAGTCATCCGCGGTCCGTGTTCGCGTCGCTCCTTTGCCGGACTTCGTCGTCTTCAACTCCTGCTGCTGGACGATCTCCAAGAACTGCGGCTCAGTCATGTCGAGCGACAAGCCATGCAGCTTCGGATACGGCTTGAGGAAGTCCAGCTTCGGAGACAGTGGCTCGTTCGTTTCGACTTTCACTTTCACGTCGCCGATCCCACCTAGATTCACCGCGGCGTTGTCCGGCTTGTCGAAGTGAATTTTACGAGTTTCGCCAGCCGTGAGGTCAAGTTTGCGAGCGGCCAGGGGAAACAGGGAGAACAGTCTCTCGTTCTCGGAAGACCGGACTGGTTTGCTGCGCACCGTGAGGGCATATTCGCCCGGTGGCAAATCTCGGAATTCAAATGCCGTCTGGCCTTCTTTCAGTTTGACTTCATATTGGTGAAACGCACTGGGCCGGAGTTCCAATGTGATGCTGCCCGCGTCGGGAAACTTTGTGAGGTCGAAGGTGCCGGTGACCTTCGCTGGCTCAGGGAGCTTGATCGTGATGGTTTGGTTGACGCTCGCTTGAGTTTTGTCGAACGCCTGCGATCTCCCCTGTGGAACCTTGTCTCCCCAATAGGCCAACTGGAGAAGCTTGCCGGGGACGATCTTCTTGAACTCGAAGCGGCCCTCGGCATCGGAGACTAGGGAGAGAAACTGCTCGCACTCGGGGCGAGCAGCCAGTTCGCCCGATTTGATTTGATACCAGTTGTAATCCCGATCGACCGCACTCGTCGGTTGCGGTGTCAAGACGATCAGTCGCAATTGCGCGCCAGTGACTGGCTCCCCACGGTGATCGAGGACTTGTCCAGATAATGAGGAAACCTTCGCAGGGTCGAGGCGCGTGAGCGCGACTTTCACGGCGTCCGGCTCTCTTGTTGTCCAGGCAACCACGCGCCGGATCACGGTTCTCTCATAGCCTTCCGCCTGCACCGTCAACGAACACGCCAAGCGGTTGCTCAACTCCCCGATTGTGAAGAGTCCGTCTTTCGATTCGACCGTCAGACCAGGGTTTCCAAGTTCACTGGAAAAACTCCCGACCGCGTCGTCGGGCTTGCGTTCGGGAGTGAACCCCAGTCGCACATTGAAATGTTGGATCGGCTGACCCGATTCGGCATCAACCACTCGACCACGAATGACGGCGGCCGGTCTCATGACCACCGTCACAATTTCGGTGCCATCCAATTCGAGAGAACGATCAGAGATCGTCGAATATCCGGCTGTATAAAATCGAAAGGAAGACTCTTTCGGCAACGTATCGAACTCGAAGATGCCGTCGCTGTCGGTTCGGGTCGAGTCTCCCAGTTCCTCCTGAATGCCCCCATTCGCTTCCACATAGACACCAGGTAACGGTTCGCCTTTCAACGTCTGAACCCGAGCACGAATTTTATGACCCGGTTGCAATGTCACGGCCACCTGTTGCGGCTTTGATTCAGGGCCGGGCTTCACGGAAAGCCGCGCCGGTGAGAATCCTTTCGCTCGCGTCACGATCTCGTATCTGTCGAGGGATTGCTGCATGTCGTGCAGCACAAAACGTCCAGCCGCATCTGTGGTGGCCTTTGGAGTCTCAATGGATTTGCCCGGATCGAAGACCTTTGCGCCCGCCACTGGCTTTCCGGTTTGATCGGTCACGATGCCCGCGATGGACCCGCCCTTCGGTTTCTGAACCATCTGAAATTTGAGCTGCATCTTCCGCTGGTCAGCAGAGAGAACCACTTCGCGTCCCTGGGAGAGGAAGCCGCTCTTGGTAACGCTCACTTTGATTGCCGTGTTGAGCGGCAGGAAGTGATGACGAAATTCGCCTGCGGCATTCGACCAAGGTGATTCTCCGTAATACCCACCGTGAGAGCCGGCGTCGCGAAAGACGACATCCACCTGATCGAGCGGTTGACCGCTCTCATCGGTCACGGTCCCTTGAATCGTGCCCCCCTCCGACAGCGGCACAGGAACATTTGCGATGTCGCCGCTCTGAGCCAATTCGATGTGGCGTTCCTCGCGAGCGTGGCCCGTGGCTTCCACAGTGATTTCATACGGCTCACCCAGCAGTCCCGGCACGACCGTGATTCCGTCCTTGCCCGTCACTTGCAGGCGGCGATCGGGATAACCAAAGCGGACGTTCGCCCCTTCGATGGGCTGCCCTGTTTCCGCAGACGTTACTGTCACCCGTACTTGTTTGCCGGGTTTCATCGGCAATTGGATCGGCGCAAATCGACCACCCGTGGAACCAACAACCTGCGCACCGAACAACCGCTCTTTCGACGACACCAAGTTTTCCTTGTGAGCCCAAATCCGGTACTCGCCGGGCGGGATGTTCTCAAAGCGGAATTGCCCCTTCTCGTCGGAATTCGTGACATACTTTTGGGCGTGTCGCAACAGAATCTTCACGTCGCTCAACGGAGTGCCATCATCCGCTCGGACGACACGGCCAGTGACGATGCCGGGGTCGCTCACCTGCGCTGGGCGCGGGTCTTCTCCCGACCCCGCCGCTGGGTTGGACCGCAGGTCTCCGTTGGCGTTGTTCGGCTGGTTCGTCTCTTCGTCCGAATTCGGGAGACCTGCGGTCGGGTCGAGGGCGGGGTCGGGAGACTCGCTCCCAGCGCGAATGGCTTCGTCGTCGTCGCCGCGCACTCGTTGAATGCCGCTGCACTTCGCGTCCTTGCCGAACATCACGATCAGCGTGTGACCGTCACCGAGGCCGATGTGATGCGTGACCTGCTCGCCCTCGCCCGTCTTACTCTTGACGGTCTTGCGAGTCTGCAACTCCTGCCGCTGGACGATCTCCAAGAACTGCGGCTCAGTCATGTCGAGCGACAAGCCATGCAGCTTCGGATACGGCGTGAGGAATTCGAGGCCATTTAGCGCCAACAGGTCGATCGGCTCGACCTTCACCTTCACGTTGGTGATCTGCCCCGGCACGAGCGACACGTTTTCAAACGTGACTTTGTGAGTCATCGGCCGCAGACGAATCTCGAAGTGCTTGATGTCGGCGGCGGCGAGTTTGAAGACGCCCGAGTCCGAGCCACGAGAGACGTGAGCCTCGTCTCTCGTGTCAATGGCGACGAATTGGAACTCCATCCGTTCGGCAATGTCGGGCGGCAGCTTGCATCTCAGGATCGTTTCGTTCTCAAGCTTCTCCACGCGGACGATCTGAATGAGGTTTCGCAGCGCGTCGATCTTGGCGTCCAGGGGTTGTTGAGGCCGCGTCTCGCCGTCGAGATCGACGAACCCCGCCGTTACCAGTGGCTCGTCCGAGACGAACACATTGATGGCCACAGGCTTGTTTTCCAGCATGTTCGCGACATGCACAATCTTCCAAACGGCCGTGCCGCCATCTTCCAAAGGAGCCGGTCCCTGGCTACTGACGCTGCCACCGGGCGGATTCGGAACCGAACTGACACGTGAACTTGTGATGAGGTTGCGAACCGGCTCTGCCGGGTTGGGCGACTTCAAACGGATTGCGAACTCGTACTCATGGGCAACTCCCTTTGCGACGGTCAGGATGTTCTGCATGAACGGCGGCGCACCGAGCTTCACCCCATCGGCACTCCACCACGCATCGTCCTTGCGGCGTTTGCTGGCGTCGTCCGTCGCAACGTTCGCATGCGCGATTCCCGCCAATTCAACTTCAACACCGTTGGGCAACTTGGCCGAGTACTTCTCCGGCTTCGGCTTCTCGTCCGGCAACGCTGCGACCGGGGTTTGCGATATCGACAACACAACCGATGCGACTTCGTCTTTGAAGACATCGAACAGGACCGGCGCACCAAACAGAGATTCGAGGGTGACGTTCGCCTGATACCGACCGGGTTGCAGGTGGGAAATGCGGTGCGTTTGCGTTTTGGCGTCGAACACCGGGCGATGCAGATCGCATTGGCCGCCCGCTGCCGAATTGAAGACTCCAAAACCCATGTTCGGGAGGAGGCGCATGACATTGAGGATTGCCTGTTGCTTCAACGGTGCGCCATCCTCTCCCAGCACCTTGACATCGACGCTGCCCGTGTCAGCCGGGTTGTAGACGAGTTGCTCGTCTTCCTCGCCACCGGTCAGTGGCCAAGCGAGTGGCTGCAACGTCTCGGCGAGCGTGATGCCGACATGACCATCGCCCGGAGGGACATCGTTGATAACGAACTGTTTGCCGTGTTCGAGCGTCACGTCGAGCGTTCGTGAAATGACCAACAGTTGCCGCTCTCCGGGTACGGCGACTTGTTTGTCACCAGCCGGTCTCTCGTTCGGCGGAACCGCAGCATCCGTCAACCAATCTTTGGGGGGATTGGAATACAGCCTCAAACGTCCCTTCGTCGTCGGGCCGTTCCACCAGAGCTTCACAGTTCGAAGCTGCGTTCGGTTCAGAGTGATGTTGCGACGGACGACGGACGGGCCGACTTCGATCACTTTGATGTCGAGAACTTCACGCAGGTACGCCGGATCGCGCGGGGGCGAATTGTTCGACGGCCAGTCGCGAACGTCCTTCAGGCTCACAAAGAACCGTCCCCAATTCGGTTCAACCCGGACTCGGTAACGGCCATCGTCACCCAGCGGTACTTTGGCCCGTCCAACCGGCCCCACCAGCGCACCCTTCACCGGCGAGCCATCCTCATAACGAAGAGTCCCCACCACAAGCGGCCATGCTTTTAGCGGCTGAACTACTTGGCGAGCCGCATCGTCGGCCTCGGGAAGCACCGCTTGAAGCTGCGCTCGAGACTCGGGCCACTCGGCCAGCATCGGTTGAGGGATCGTGAGCGTCGCATACCCCAACTTGCAGAGGCCGAGCGATACGATTTGAGTGCCGTCTGCAATCGGCGGAATTTCAGACGTGGTGTCCTCGTTGTTGAAGTACAGCATTGCCTCCGGCCATCGAACCCAGTGCGCGTCTTGTTTGCGACCGGGGCGATCCATTGAGATCGAACCAAACCGAAGCTCAATCTGCCAACCCTGCGGAACAATCTTGCGAACGCGATCCCTCAGTTCAATGAGGTTACGTTTTTGGTCTTCCGTGACCCAATGATTGAACTCCGAGGCCGCTGCGGAATCATCGTCATTCAGTTTTCGATCCGGCTTCGCGGCGGATTCATCTGCCTGCGCGGCGGATTCGCCTTGATCAGTCTCCTCCGGCTGCGCCGCAATTGGACGTTGAACCGCAGCAGTGAACCAAGCGATTGACAAGCTCGCCGCCAGCAACCCGCAAGCCGTCCACGGATGCCGTAGCCTCACTCGACTCTCCACGGGATCGCCGAGCAGCCGGGCGATGCGTTGCCTCAGTGTGGATGGGCGGTCTCCGGTGGCGAAGAGGCTGACGGCGGCGAACGACCGGCGGTGGTGGTGGCCGCGCTGTTGTTCGGCCTCGCGGCTGAGTTCGGCCACGCGGAGCAGGGACGCGGCGTAGTCGAGCGGGACCGCGCCGCTGGCGATCACCAGATCGTCGCAGCAATGTTCCCGTTCGTCCCGGATGCGGCGCGAGACCCACCAGACGGCCGGATGAAAGAACAGGACCGACTCAATCACGCACTGCATCAGGTTGACGAGGTGATCATAGCGCCGCAGATGAGCCAGCTCGTGAGCCAGCACCGATTCAATCTGGTCGGGGGCGAGGCCGCTCGCCAGCGAGACCGGCAGTAAAACCATCGGCTTCAAGATGCCGAGCACAGTCGGCACGGTGACCCGCTCGCAGTAGGCCAACGCGGGAACGAACTTCATCCCCAACGCATCGGCCTGCCGCTGCAAGGCGTCGAGCAGCGAACGATCCGTGATGAGTGTTGCATGGTTTCTCAACCGCCGTCCGCCCCAGAGACCGAGCGACAATCGCAGTCCCATCAACGCGACGCCGATCAGGTAGAGACTCGTCACCAGCGGTGCGTAGTCTCGCCACCAGGCCGGTTCGCGCTGAGAGACGTGTGTGGTCGCAGGCCGTTGCTCGTCTGAATCGTTCGCTGCGCGATCGCCCTGTAGGATGGACGCCCTCGTCCGTCCGTCTTCGCTCACGTCGCGATGTTGTTTGCCATCACCAACTTGATTGTCGCCGGGAAGAGGACGGACGAGGGCGTCCATCCTACGGGCTTCGTCGGCCGCATCACCGTGAGTCGCCGCACCAACCGGTTCCCCAACGAGTGCCGCCGGAGTCGATGCTGGCACGGCATCCACCGAGGGCATCGCCATCAACACGACCAGCGTGACGAAGGGACTCGCCGCCATCGCGATCAGCCCGCCAAGCCACGCGCGATACCGAGCGTCGGCCGTCTGCTGTCGCTTTACCGTGATCGAAGTCACGATAGCGATCAACGTTCCGATCCACAGAAAGTGCCCGAACGACAGCACCAATGCGGCAGACAGGTCTCGCAATAACGGGTGGTTCATGACGGTGTCTCACTTGGGAGTGCGGCGGCTTGACGCCGCTTTAAGATTTTGGGCGAAGCCCTTTTGAGGCAGATTTGAAGTCCGGCTTAGCTTTGTTAGCCGGACTTCTTTAACGAAGCCATTCAACGAAGCCCGGCTTTCGGAAAAGCCGGGCTTCTGGTCGAACGCAGGTCACTCCGCCTTCTCGCGCGCCTTGCGGTTAATCAGCGACCGGATCTCTTTCAGTTCGCCTTCATCGAGTTCGGAGGATTCCAACAGATGCTGCATGACGGCCTTGGTCGATCCGCCGAACAGGCGATCCACCACGTCTTGCAGCATGTTTTTGGATGCCTTCTGTTCGTGATACGTCGCCTCATAGATGAAGCTCCGTCCGTCTTTGACCCGCGTCACGTAACCCTTCGTATCCAGGATGGTCATCATCGTCATGACGGTCGTGTACGCGAGGTCTCGCACGGCGGCGAGTTCATCCCGCACCTGCCTGACGGTTGCCGGACCCAGCCGCCAGAGGACTTTCAGAATCTCCAGTTCCAGTTCCGTCGGATGCTTGGATGTGGGGCGTGGCATGAGCGAGATCCTGTGAAATGAACAGCGTTTCTAGGAGCCTGTCCGTGTAACTGAGGCAGGCGGATTTTGGTTGGTCTTTTGGTGAAGCGGTCGCGGGGGCGGTCTCGGTTGGGGCCGATTAGG
>JAYTGQ010000483.1:0-1771 GCA_043733345.1 Schlesneria sp. | reverse complement strand
GGCTGTTTCGCCCCGCCACGCGAACTCAAACGCAACTGCTGATCACGGCAGAGGTCTTCACGCGCGACAAGCTGGCGTCTGAAAAACGAGTCGTGTTTTCACGCGAAGTGACGTTTGAAGACTGAGACACCTCCACGCCGGCGGGGTGGCCGGGGTTGGAGCCGCTTTGGGCGAAACCCCGGTCGTGGAGAATTGGCAGTTCTAGAACGGACAATTAGTTCTGCTAGTCCTGCGAATTCGTTTCTTAGAATCGGGGCGACGGCGAACAGGCACCTTGATGGCTCTATCACACACCGGGGCTTCGCGAAGACGCTCCAGCCCCGGCCACACCCCGCCGCTTTCCATCAAGGGGCAGCTCTTGCTGTCCGCCGGTGAGAACCACGGCAGCATACTCCTCGATCTGAAGCCGAAGGGTGACAAGTTTGAACTGACCGAAGTCTGGCAGTCGTTCGGCCCGAAGAGCGTCCTGCGCAGCGAATGGCAGACGCCGCTGCTGCTCGACGGTTTCCTGTACGGCATGGACAACGTCGGCGGTGCCGGCCCGGTGACTCACCTGACGTGCGTCAACCCGACGACGGGTGAGCGAGCGTGGCAGGTGCTGCGTTTCGGCAAGGGCAACCTGATCGCCGCGACGGCAAACTGTTCCTGACCACGATGGCGGGCGATCTGGTCGTCGCGCGGGCTTCCTCAAAGAAATACGACGAACTGGGACGAGTCACCGTCCTGGAGACAACCCGCCAAGCCCCCTCGCTCTCCAACGGTCGCCTCTACCTGCGCGATGGCCGTGAGATCGTTTGCCTCGACGTACGCAAGCCGTGACAAATTCCCGACGTTTCTATCCGATTGAAACCGCGTTGTTAGGTGACTCTTCAGGACAGCAATTCGCGGATCGGGGCACTCGTCGCACATTCTAAAACGGATTTTCCTTTGCCATCCGTCAAGGCCGTGCCGACGCCAAAGTGGAGAAAGGCCTGAATGATTTGACGTTGAGCGGCTTTCGCTTCGGCGGCTCCCGATCCGCCTCGCCCCGTGTTTTGCACGGCGAGGTGAAACGGACTCGACCCCGAGGCATTCCTCAATTTCGGATCACATCCCGCGTGGAGCAGGCATTGGACCGCGTCGGCGCAGTGTGTTCGCACGGCGCGATGCAGGGGCGTGGCACCGTTCTTGTCCTGCGAATTGATGTTTGCACCGGCATCAATCAGACAGGCGATCATTTCCACCTGACGTTTGGCATCCCAGGCGGGACCGGTGATGTAGCCGTCAGCCGCGTAGTGCAACGGCGCACCGCGACGATGATTCGATGCCGCGTTCGGATCTGCGCCGACGGCAATGAGGACACATGCGATCTCGACCCGATAACCCGCCGCCGCGAGATGCAATGCGGTGTCGCCCACATAGATCCAATGAAAAATCAACGAGTCGTAAAACCTCGGCGTGTCAACCCGTCGCATTGCCAGCTTGGGTTCCTGCTCGAGGAATTGACCCACCGATCGGCGATCATCTTCCACGATGGCGGAGAGCAATGAATCCACGGGTTTCGCACCTGTCGAGAACTTCTTCATGTCACCGAACGACAAAAGTTAATCATGGGTGGCCGTGGCTGGAGCAGCTTTGGGTGAAGCCACGGGGATGTGAGTCACCGCACCAGACCGGGGCTTCGCGAAGACGCTCCAGCCCTTGAACTTACCCACATCTTTGGTTCATTGCGACGAATCCTCTGATGGCGAGGAGGAGTTTGTCGAGGCCGCGCCAGAGGGTGATCCAGCCG
>JAYTGQ010000482.1:0-1772 GCA_043733345.1 Schlesneria sp. | reverse complement strand
AATAACGGCGTACCGCTCATCACACAGTCGCCGAAGTCGCGATTGACCAAGAGTATCAACCAACTCGCGTTGAGTATCGACGCGCCGCCGATCGTGGAAGTGAAGGGCGATGACCGCAAGAGTGCCGGTAGCAAAAAGGGGCTATTCAGCTTTCTCGGCGCAGGGGGACGATGAGCGTGCGTGGCGCGAGTGGTTGTGGCCGGGGGGCACACAACCGCTCGCCGCCGCCTCATCGCCAGAGAACCCGGCCCACAAGGCCGGGTTCTCTTTTTGGTATTCGCAAGTAGCGCTGTCGAACGAGATCGCGCTAGGCATCCCTGGCGAACCTGCCGCTCAAATCATGTCGAGCTTGCGATGCACCCGCTGCGGTGGGCGCGCGCAATTGGCACAAACACCCTCCACTTCCAAGCGGTGCGCCGACATCCGAAAGCCGTGTTCCGCCGCGATCTTTTCCAAGACCTCGGCAATCGCCGCATTCGGGAACTCGGTCATCTCGCCGCACTTCTTGCAGATCAGATGATCGTGTTGCGGATAGCCGTAGTCGTGTTCGTAGACTTCGCGGTCGTTGGCTCGCGCCACCTTGCGGATCAGTCCCGCCTCTTCGAGCAAACGGAGCGTTCGATAGACCGTGCTGCGACTGGCGCGCGGTGCCCCTTTGCGGCGTTCCAACTTCGCGACCCAGAGATCGGCGTCGAAGTGTTCGTGGGTCGCGTAGACCGCCGTGACGACGGTCTCCCGTTCGGAAGTCAGTCGCATTCCTTTTGTCAGAAGGAACTCGCGAAACTTATCGACCGCCGAAACGGTGACGGAAACCGCAGTCAACTCGGACACCAGCAACCTCACGACCAGAACAGGCAAACCGCGTGGCGACGAGCCTCTGTGTCACTCGTCGTCCAGATCGAATCCATGTGCCTCGAACATCCGCGACAACGCGATGTCGAGCTTCTCATCCGTGTCATACGAGCCTTCATCAATCGCGGCCTTGATCTGAGCGATCCGCTCGGCCCGCATCTCGGGAGACTCCCCCACGCGATCGAGCGATTGCCCCACCGACGAAAGCTGCAACTCATCTTGAGGCGACATCGCCTCCCGAGATTGAGTTGGCTTGGCCGCGTTCGCCGTTGTTGCCGACCGAATCGGTCCCGCCCCTGACACCGAACCTAACCCTGAGACATCCATGTCCGCCCTCCCCGCATGTACGAGACAAGCTGTTGGCAGCCCCCAGGCTGTTGGCCTACCTCCGTTCGAGGCGGGATGATAGCCGACAAAGACAACGCGATTCAACCGGTTCTGAAATGTCTGACGCATCGTAAGGTTCCCCTGCATGAACTGACCCCGAGGTCGGAAGGGGGAACGTCCTGTTTCCCGGTAGCCAGACGACGCAACCGCGTCGCATTGAAAATGGCCACCTTGCGAGATCCGTCTCTTGGATCATCGTGTCGGTTTTACATCGACACCCAATTTATCGGCGTTTGGCACGCCAGAGTTGATCCGCGAGTCTCAGAATTATTGGCACCACACCAACCCGCAGCGTTAGCAAGGACGAGTGGCGAGTGGCGAGTGGCGAGAAACGAGTGGCGAGAAACGAGTGGCGAGTGGCGAGAAACAACTAAGCTTCTTCCCTCAAGCAATTCACACCATTCGCCCTCACATCATTCGCCCTCGCTTGCGCTTTTTGAAGTTGCGCTCTTTGGTACTGGATTTAAGCGGGGGTTCTGTATTCCTTGGGTAAGGCGGCGGCGAGGAGGCGTTTGAGTTTTGGGATGCCGCTG
>JAYTGQ010000481.1:0-5238 GCA_043733345.1 Schlesneria sp. | reverse complement strand
TCCCGAGCCTGCCGCGCCGAATCGGCCACGATCACCCCGGCAATCACCGCCTGCTCCCGATTCAACGCCTGATAGCCAAACACCGCCATCACGCCCCCGCTATTTCATGTCCCCTCGCCCCTCGCCTCGGGCACCGCCGCTTCGGTGGTCGGGAGAGGGCTAGGGTGAGGGGTTCTTCGCTTCCGCTTCTGTCTTCGGCTTCTGTCTTCGGCTTTGTCCTCTCACCCGGCGGGCACTGCCACTTCGGTGGTCCGTGTGACCGAGAGCGTTGGCGACACTCGTTTCGAGGGCAACTTCCTAACCGGCAAGGTTGACATTCATTTCAAAGAGTCCTGACCCCTTTGTTCTGCTCCCAAACTGGTCACGCTCTCCATTGTTTGTACGGCTCTTGCATCCGCTACTCACTCCCGGCTTTTACCGGCGGAGTCCCTGACACCTTTGTTCCGCCCCTTTGAGCGGCTCATTCTGACATTATAACATCAACATCAATACTACAGTTGTACAACGCAATGCGTCTGAGTGTCGCTGCGCTAAAGTGAAGCGCAGGAGCCTGCGCTGTAACCCGCACGTCACACGATACTTCTACATCCAGCGCAAGAACTTGTGCTACTTCTCGTATTGATGTCTGGTCAACTGCGTCAAGCAAAGACACTACTTCGCCTTCTACATCAAACGTGGCTCGACTCGGAGTCGAAAACACCCATCCGCTTACCCGGCGAACGAGCCGTGTCCCTTGGACGCAGTCGCCTATATCCCATCTCTGCGTTGGCTTCAGTGCAATTGCCGATGCAATCTCGACTGAGCTGCGCGAGTTAGAAGTTAATACAAAGGAAACTTGTACGTCCGGTTCATACGGCATAGCATATTTCTCGATATCAAGGGCAGCGACTATCAGTCACAGTTCTGTATTTGCATCGCATTTCAGTGGAGATCAGATTATTCACACACAAACAGAAGGCGTTGAATAAATCGCCACTAGTTTGTTGGTGCTCGCTAGCGGAAGCGTGAGCCACACGACGTGAAGAAGGTGACTCAAGTAAGGCTATTCGGACGCACGACCGCGAGGTTTCGGCAAATTGTAGATGTTAAGGCCAGTGCATTCGCCTTCACAACTGTCGCCCTTCGGCTTTACGTAAACATTACCTTCTTTATCCTTGTACAAATCTCTATGCGCTGCACCTTTTTTTGTTTTTAAGTCATGGATATCAATTCCCGCATCTTGCAAGTCACGGATCTCCTTTTTCGAGAGAGGCTTGTCCTGTGCAGGGTTACGTGTTGCGCAAAGAATCGGCCATGATATCGTCGGCATGGAGATTTCAATATCTATTGGTGGGCTAGTAGTTATCCACCAATATCCAACAACACCAACAACCGCCGTCACAACAATGGGATAAACAGTTGGCCACAAGCCAGGAACGATCGCCATTCCATTTGGGTCAGTCGCGCTTGGGGCGAACCACGCTGCATAAGTGTTTGCGCCGTCTGGATACAGATATGGATCCCGGGTAGTAAAAGTACCAATGCCAGGACTGTAATATCTTGCGCGGAAGTATTGAAGATTAGTTTCAGAGTCAAGCGTCCGCGCAGTGTACAGTGAACGGTTGGTAGTAGCTGGTGTCGCCGATGCCTCTGCTCCTGAAGAAGTGAAGCATCGGTTTAGCCCGAAGGGGGAATATGCATACCACTCAGCAACTGACCCCAGCATGGTGGTAACTGCGTATGTACTGAATTGACGATTGGCATGGTAGAAAAGCGTTGATGATACAGCACCGACCGCACTGTTGATAATCAGTGGTTCATCGATGTTTACGCCGTAGACAATGCACGAGCGTAACACTGCTGCCCCAGATGCTGCGACCGTGCTTTCAAAGATAACTCTAGGCCCAGAATGAACATAGACTGTCTCGCAGGAGGTCGTATATTTTGCGACTCTGCGGCCATATGCATCGTAAAGGTAACTGGCATCGCTGAGGTCGATTCTAGTGTTGGCAAGGAATCCGCTCATCATATTTTCAGAGTCATAAATAAGCGAGCAGCCTCGTTCGTCTTGGGTGAGGTTGCCTTTGGCGTCGTGTTGGAGTGCGACTGGTGTGTTGGCTCCGGCGTTGGTGATGGTTTGGAGTTCATGCGTCGGGCCGTGGGTTCTCGTTTGAGTCGAGCCGTTGCTGGTGAAGGATTGCCAGTCGTTGACCGCAGATAGTTGCCATTGTTGGCTGTCACCGTTGGTCTTGATCCAGTTAGTGATGCGGTTTTGTGGGTCGAATCCGGTGGTGCCGGTGGACCAACTGTGTGCGGCCATGACGCCGGAGCGGGTTTCTGAGGTGGGGTTTTTGTTGGCGTCGTAGGTGTAAGTGAGCGATTCGACGCCCGCTGCCGCGATGCTGGTGAGCATGTTGTCGGCGTCGTAGGCGCGGGTCGTTTCGATGCCGTTGCCGTAGGTGCGGGAAGACTCGCGACCACCGTTGTCGTAGCTGAACGTGGCGACGGACGACGGGGTGGCGTTCGGTTCGGCATGGCTGACCGAAGCGAGTTGGCCACGAGGGGTGTATGTGCGGTTAACAACGGTGCCGTCGGGGTAAATGAGTGCGACTTCCCGGCCTTCTGCATTGTAGCTGGAAGCCACGGTGTAAATCTGTCCGAATATTGCCAGGGACTCACTTACAATGCGGCCATTCGAGTATTGGAATGACACTGTGTTTGAATATCTCCCTTTCGTTGCAGTTAATGTGCGACCTGCATTGTCATATGTAAATACATCCTGATCTGCTATCGCTCCTGACAGAATGTTTGCTGAAGTTCTGTACTCGCGACGGAGCAGCCGATTGGCCATGTCGAAGTGCTGGGTTACTGTCTCGCTAAGTTGGTCCGCTTGAATAATGCTTCGCCCTGCTGCGTCGTAGGCCGTGGTCGTGAAGCCGCAGTTCGCATCGCCGGGGTTTTGGCCTGCGACGTGATCGGGCCAGACGATTTTGGTTCTGCGGCCGAGTTGGTCGAATTCGTAGCTGGTGGTCTGGCCTTCGGCGTCGGTCATGGAGAGTTCATTCCCCGCCGCATCATGGGTGAACGAGGTCGTGGCGTTGTTGCGGTCCTTGGTCTCGAACCGGCGGCCTCGGGCGTCGTAATAGCTGTACGTCGTGTTTCCCTTGGCATCGGTCTGAGCCAACAGATTCCCCGCCAAGTCATACGTCTTCGTGCGAGCCAGATTACTCAACAACTCCTGAGTATCGCTGCACGACACATCCCGGTTGAGAGCGTCATACACACAGTCCTGCCCCACCCCATTCGGATCGCGCACCTTCTTCCGGTTCCCATTCGCGTCGTACTCAAACGAGGTGACGAATCCTTCGGCATCGAGGGACTGGATCACTCGACCCGCGCCGTCGGTGCGTTGCTTGGTCGTGTGACCGAGTTCGTTGGTGACGGTGGTTTCGAGGACGTTGCCGTAGCCCGCGACGGTGACGATCACGTCGTGGGTGGTCGTGCTGGAGACGACCGCTGCGCCGTTCGCATCGAGCTGAACCGAGCGAATGCTACGACCGAGGCCGTCTTTGATGGAGAGCGTCCGTTCCTCTTCGGGGTTCGTCACGAGAGCCGCGCTGCCGTTGCAGCCTGCTCCCAAGTTGAGACCGGCCAAGTGCTGGCTGAACTGTTGGTCGAGGCCGACGCCATCGGTGAGGTTGTCGTCGTACTGGTAGCGGGTCGTGATCCCTTCCGTCGCCGCAATGCCATCGTCTCCCGCGATCGGGGGATCGGTAAAGACCACCGCCCCGCGCGGCGTGAGCCACACCGTCCGAGCGACCGGTCGGTTCCGCAGGTCATACTTCGTCGTCACTTCTTGCAACGTCTTCGCGTTGAGCGGGTCGCTGGTGTTCTCGTGCGAGAGGACATCGGCGACGGTCGCCTGATGGACGACGTTGCCGTTCCAATCCGTCCGCGTGATCGTCCCGTGGCCGAGCGGATCGACACTCATTTGGACGCGACCACAACAGTTCGGACGGAGCGTCTGCCAGACGTGACCGCGCGCATCGGTCCTGCTGATCGGATGCCCGGCAATGTCATAGGAGTAAGACTCGGTAGCGGCTTGAGGAGTCCCCGGAGCTTCCGTCCGAGTCGCCGGTCGGCCTCGTCCCGTGTAGGTCATGACCGTCTTCGCAGTATTGACACCGTGAGTGTCGCCCGCATCGAAGTATCTCGGCGAACGAACTTCAATCACCCGCGAGGCGGCGTCGTAAATCGTCTCGGTCTTCGCTGGAAGGGCAGCAGGCGAGCCGCCTGCGGCCACGGTGGACTCGGCTTGGATGCTCTGTTGGGTACGACCGCGACTGTCGGCCTGTGTGGTCGAGACAATGCCGCGTGGGTCGATGACCGAGGTCGTCTGGCCCTCGGCGTCGTAGAGATAGTCGGTGATGAGGACCGACGGATTCGCCGCGCCGTCGGTCGGGCGCGTGGCGGCAAGGACTTCCGCTTGGCTTGCGAACGTGACTGAAGAGACGGTGGCCTGCACTGACCGGATCAACCGGCCATCGGTGGCGTCGTAGGCGTGAAACGACTTCCGGCCATACGGGTCTTCGGTCGCGAAGAGCTGCGTCCCGCGATACGTCTGCTTCGAGGCCAGCGTCGTCGCCGTGTTCGGCTTCACGCGGGTTTCCACCACGCGGTTCAAGTGATCGTAAAAGTACTCGGTCAACTCCCCGGCCCGCGTCCGACTGACCACCAACTCGGTCCCGGTGACATAGGCCAGCGTCTCTTCGATGATGGCGGACGGATCGGCCGTCGGGGTCTCGCTCCCCGCAAAGTCCATCACCGCAGCAGCGGTCGTTGTCTTGATGCGTCGCCCCGCAGCATCGTACTCGTGCGAAGTGACGATCCCGCGCCGATCGACCTGCTTCACGAGCAGGTTCGCGTCGGCCTCCGTTCCGTAGAAGAACCGCTCCGACGAGGCGTCGCTGTACGCGATCCGCGTCTGCCGGTGACGGCTGTCATAGAAGTACGTCGTCTCGTAACCCTCGGCATCCGTCACGATGTGCAACCGCCCCGCCGCATCGTAGGCATGGGTCGTCTCAGCGCGAGGCCCGCCGTCGGTGTCGGCCGGTTCGATGATCTTGGCGAGCCGCTGATTCGCGTCGTATTCGTAGTCCGTCCGATTCCCGAGCGGGTCGATCTCGGCCTTGAGCAGGAACTGCGCGACGTGACCTTCTGGATAGTACTCGTAGGTCGTGAGCGCGTAGTCGGCGGTCT